>CANCDA010000001.1 GCA_947374705.1 Comamonadaceae bacterium
GTCGAGCACATCATCGACTTCCTTGAAATCCAGGCCCACCGCAAAACCCCCGTGGGCCAACTGCCCTACGGCCTGCAAAAGCGAGTGGACTTGGGCCGCGCCCTGGCCATGGAGCCCCAGGTGTTATTGCTGGACGAGCCCATGGCGGGCATGAACGTAGAAGAGAAGCAGGACATGAGCCGCTTCATCCTCGACGTGAACGACGAGTTCGGCACCACGGTGGTTTTGATTGAACACGACATGAGTGTGGTGATGGACATCTCGGACCGCGTGGTCGTGCTCGACTACGGTAAAAAAATCGGCGACGGCACGCCCGAAGAAGTACGTAACAACCCGGATGTGATCAGTGCCTATTTGGGCACGAGTCATTAACGCGCAAGCGGAAGTAAGAGGAACTGAATGGCTTCGTTTTTAGAAACCCTGTTGGGCGGCCTCATGGCCGGCATGCTGTATTCGCTGGTGGCACTCGGCTTTGTGCTGATTTACAAAGCCTCTGGCGTCTTTAACTTCGCCCAAGGCGCGATGGTGCTGTTTGCGGCGCTGGCCATGGCGCGCTTTGCCGAGTGGTTCCCGCAGTGGACCGGCATTGACAACGCGGTGTTGGCCAATGGGGTGGCCTTTGTGTTGGCCGGCGGCGTGATGTTCCTCGTCGCCTGGCTGATCGAACGCCTGGTGTTGCGCCATCTTGTGAACCAGGAGGGGGCCACGCTGCTGATGGCGACGCTGGGCATTGCATATTTCCTGGAAGGCCTGGGGCAGAGCATTTTCGGTGACGACATCTACAAGATTGACATTGGCATGCCCAAGGACCCGGTGTTCATTTTCGACACCGTCTTCCCGGGCGGCATCCTGGTCAACAAGGAGGACGTGATCGCCGCTGCCATTGCTGCCGCGCTGGTGGCCTTGCTGAGCCTGTTCTTCCAGAAGACGGCCACCGGACGGGCGTTGCGCGCCGTGGCCGATGACCATCAGGCAGCGCAGTCCATCGGCATTCCCCTGAACCGCATCTGGGTCGTCGTGTGGTGCGTGGCAGGTGTTGTGGCGCTGGTGGCCGGCATGATTTGGGGTTCCAAATTGGGCGTGCAATTCTCGCTGGCAACCGTGGCCTTGCGTGCGCTGCCCGTGGTGATTCTGGGGGGGCTGACCTCGGTGCCCGGCGCCATTATTGGCGGACTGATCATCGGTGTCGGCGAGAAACTCTCCGAAGTCTATCTGGGCCCCTATGTGGGCGGCGGCATTGAAATCTGGTTCGCCTATGTCTTGGCGCTTGTCTTTCTGCTGTTCCGTCCGCAAGGATTGTTCGGTGAAAAAATCATCGACCGCGTTTAAGGAAACCGTAACATGTTCTACCGCGAAAACGGTCAATTCAAGACCAGCTACCGGGCTGATCAGCAGATTTTCCCGATCACCCAGGATCGCATTGCCGTCGGTCTTCTGGTCGTCGGTGCCTTGGCCCTGGTGCCTGCGCTGGCCAGCGACTACATCTTCACCGCCATTCTGATTCCATTCCTGATTTTTTCACTCGCCGCCATCGGGGTGAACATCCTGGTGGGCTACTGTGGCCAGATTTCGCTGGGCTCAGGTGCCTTTATGGCCGTGGGGGCTTATGGTGCATTCAACTTCATGGTGCGCGTGCCGGGCATGCCCTTGATTGCCGCGCTGATTCTGGGTGGACTGTGCGCCACGCTGTTCGGCGTCCTGTTCGGTCTGCCGAGTTTGCGGGTGAAGGGCTTGTACCTGGCCGTGGCGACCTTGGCGGCGCAGTTTTTCAGCGACTGGATGTTTTTGCGCATCAGCTGGTTGACCAACAACTCGTCTTCGGGTTCGGTCTCAGTGTCCAATCTCCAGGTCTTTGGCGTGCCGCTTGACGGGCCCATGAGCAAGTATTTTTTCTGCCTGTCGGTGCTGGGCGTCATCGCTGTACTGGCCAAAAATCTGGTGCGCGGCGCGATTGGACGTGAGTGGATGGCTATCCGCGACATGGATGTGGCGGCCGCCGTGATCGGCATTCGCCCGATGTACGCCAAGCTCAGCGCTTTTGCCGTCAGCTCGTTCATCATTGGCGTGGCCGGGGCGCTGTGGGGCTTTGTCTATTTGGGCACCTGGGAGCCTGCTGCATTTTCTGTGGATCAATCATTTCGCTTGCTGTTCATGGTGATCATCGGGGGCATGGGCTCCATCATGGGCGGCTTCTTTGGTGCGGCTTTCATCGTGGTGCTGCCGATATTTTTGAACCTGTTGCTGCCCGTAGCGGCTCGACTGTTCGGTGTCACCATTTCAACCGCTGGCGTCTCGCACGCCGAGTTGATGGTGTTTGGCGGTCTGATCGTGTGGTTCCTGATCGTGGAGCCCCATGGTCTGGCCAAGCTCTGGTCCACGGGCAAGCAAAAGTTGCGGCTGTGGCCGTTCCCGCATTGATCTGTTTTTTTTCGTGTTGCAAGACTTTTACCTAAAGGAGACATCCATGAATCTTTCGAAACTCGTGATCGCCGTAGCCGTGGTGGTGGCGGGCGCATCGTCCCTGACGACCAGCGCCTTCGCCCAGGCCAAGGAGCAGTTCTTTCCGCTGCTGTCCTACCGAACTGGCCCGTATGCGCCCAACGGCGTGCCATGGGCCAATGGCAAGCAGGACTACCTCAAGATGATCAATGCCCGTGATGGCGGCGTCAACGGCGTCAAGCTCACGTACGAAGAGTGCGAGACCGGTTACGCCACCGACCGCGGCGTGGAGTGCTATGAGCGCCTGAAAACGCGCCCTGGTGTCGCCCTGGTTGACCCGCAAGCCACCGGGATCACCTTTGCGCTGACCGAGAAAGTGCCCGTTGACAAGATTCCCCTCATCACCTTGGGCTATGGCCTGTCCGTGGCGCAAGACGGTATCGCGTTCAAGTGGAACTTCCCGCTCATGGGTAGCTACTGGACGGGCGCAGACATTCTGGTCCAGCACCTTGCCAAGGAACTGGGCGGTTTTGACAAACTCAAGGGCAAGAAAATCGCCTTGGTTTATCACGACAGCCCGTTTGGCAAAGAGCCTATCCCCGTGCTGCAAGAACGCGCCAAGATGCACGGTTTCGAGTTGCAGATGCTGCCCGTGACGGCACCCGGCGTGGAGCAAAAAGCCACCTGGTTGCAAGTGCGCCAGAGTCGTCCCGACTATGTGTTCCTCTGGGGTTGGGGTGTGATGAACTCCACCGCACTCAAAGAAGCGCAAGCCACGGGTTATCCGCGTGACAAGATGTACGGCGTGTGGTGGGCCGGTGCCGAGCCGGACGTGAAAGACGTGGGCGAGGGTGCCAAGGGTTACCACGCTTTGGCGCTCAACACCGCCAGCCAGACCCCGAAGGTGATTCAAGACATCCTGAAGCACGTGCATGGCAAGGGCCAGGGTACGGGACCGAAGGATGAAGTTGGGCAAGTGCTTTACACACGCGGCGTGATGATTCAAATGCTGTCGGTGGAGGCGGTGCGCCGGGCACAGGAGCGCTTTGGCAAGGGCAAGGTCATGACCGGCGAACAAGTGCGCTGGGGCCTGGAGAATCTGGCGCTGGATCAGAAGAGGCTGGATGCGCTGGGTTTTAACGGCGTCATGCGCCCGCTCAGCACGTCTTGCGCGGATCACATGGGTTCGACTGCGGCACGCATTGAAACCTGGGATGGCAAGAAGTGGAACATCACGTCGGACTACATCGAGGCGGATGAGCAAATCCTCAAGCCCATGATCAAAACTGCGGCTGACAAATACCTCTCCGACAAGAAGATGACGCGGCGCACGCCGGCCGATTGCCAATCCTGATGGCTTAACCCCTTCCCCCGCTGGGGGAAAGTAGGGATGGGGGCTTCTTCGTGCGCTGGCCCCCACCCCAGCCCTCCCCCAGTGGGGGAGGGAGGCAGAAACTGCGGCTCTCACGAGCCGCCAATGCAAAGGTCGGCACGCCCTGCCTTTCCATTGGTAAACACAGCAAACTTATGAGCACTCCAAACATCGTTCTCAACGTCAACGGCATCGAGGTCATTTACAACCATGTCATCCTGGTTCTGAAAGGCGTCTCCCTGCAAGTGCCCGAGGGCGGCATCGTCGCCATTTTGGGCGGCAATGGCGCGGGTAAAACCACCACCTTGCGCGCCATCTCCAACCTGCTCAAGGGCGAACGCGGCGCGGTCACCAAGGGCAGTATCGAGCTGCGCGGTGAGCGCATTGAAAACCTCTCTCCCGCCGATCTGGTGAACCGTGGCGTGGTGCAGGTCATGGAAGGCCGCCACTGTTTTGCCCACCTCACGCTGGAAGAAAACCTGCTGACCGGCGCTTACACACGCAAAGACAAGGCCGAGGTGGCGCGCAACCTGGAGAAGGTGTACACCTACTTCCCGCGCCTCAAGACGCGGCGCAGTTCACAAGCGGCCTACACCTCGGGCGGTGAGCAACAGATGTGCGCCATTGGCCGCGCGCTTATGGCCAACCCCAGCATGGTGCTGCTGGACGAACCCTCCATGGGCCTGGCCCCGCAAATCGTGGAAGAGGTGTTCGAGATCGTCAAAGACCTCAACACCAAAGAGAAGGTCACCTTTTTGCTGGCCGAGCAAAACACCAATATGGCACTGCGATACGCCGACTACGGCTACATCATGGAGAGCGGGCGCGTGGTGATGGACGGCGTGGCCAGTGATCTGGCCAACAACGAAGACGTCAAAGAGTTCTACCTCGGCGTGGGCGGGGGCGAGCGCAAGAGTTTCAAAGATGTGAAGAGTTACAAACGTAGAAAGCGGTGGTTGGCATGAGAGGTTCAATGTTTGACGCGCTGGATATCCGCGACCCAATTGAGCGCGAAGCCGCTCTGCTGGCTGCCTTGCCCGGCCAGATTGCGCAGGCGCAAACTCAGACTTCAGCCTTTACCGAGCTGCTCGCAGGCGTCAACGCAGCCGACATCATCAGCCGCGCCGCATTGGCTCAACTCCCCGTCACCCGCAAGCATGAGCTGCTGGCGCGCCAACAAGCGCAACGCAGCGCAGGCGGTAACGTGTTTGGCGGTTTCAGCGCCATTGGTTTCGGTGCGGCCATGCCGCGTGTTTTTGCCAGCCCTGGCCCGATTTACGAGCCCGAGGGCACACGCACTGACTACTGGCGCATGGCGCGCGCCATTTACGCTGCGGGGTTTCGCCCCGGCGAGCTGATCCACAACTGCTTCAGCTACCACTTTGTCCCTGCGGGCTCCATGATGGAAACCGGGGCGCACGCCCTGGGTTGCACCGTGTTTCCCGGCGGCACCGGGCAGACCGAGCAACAGGTGCAGGCCATGGTCGAGCTGCAACCGGCGGGCTATATCGGTACACCCAGTTTCTTGAAAATCATTCTGGAAAAAGCCGCCGAGATGGGCGTGACGCTGCCCAGCGTCAAAAAAGCCATGTTCGGTGGCGAGGCCTTTCCCCCCAGCTTGCGTGACTGGTACCTGGCCCACGGCATTGACGGCTACCAGTGCTATGCCACCGCCGACCTGGGCCTGATTGCCTACGAAACCCCGGCCCGTGAAGGCTTGGTGCTGGACGAAGGCGTGATCGTCGAGATCGTGCGCCCCGGCACCGGTGACCCGGTGCCCGAGGGCGAGGTAGGCGAACTGGTGGTGACCAGCCTCAATCCTGATTACCCCTTGATCCGCTTTGGTACGGGCGACCTGTCGGCCATATTGCCAGGCCACTGCCCCACAGGCCGCACCAACACCCGCATCAAGGGTTGGATGGGGCGTGCCGACCAGACCACCAAGGTGCGGGGCATGTTTGTGCATCCGGGCCAGGTGGACACCATCGCCAAACGTTTTCCCGAAATCATCAAAGCGCGCCTGGTGGTGTCAGGCGAGATGGCCAATGACAGCATGACGCTGAAAGTTGAGACGCTGAACGGCACGCTGGACGGCCTTCAAGCCCGCATCAGCGAAGCCATACGCGACGTGACCAAGCTGCGTGGACAGGTGGAGTTTCAGCTGGCAGGCAGCCTGCCCAATGACGGCAAAGTGATTGAGGACGCACGCAGTTACCGATAAGTAGTTTCCTCGTCTAGCACCTCAAGCAGTGAACTTAAAATCTAGCTCTTAATTTCGGAGATTTCACATGAAACGCTTGCTGGTACTGGCCGCTGCTGCGGCAACATTGGGCGCTTATGCCCAAACGGCCTTTCCCACCAAACCCATCACCATCGTGGCGACCTTTGCCGCGGGTGGCCCGGTGGACCGTGTGGCCCGTGACTTGGCCGAGGCCCTGCGCAAGCCCTTGAATGGTGCAGTTATTCTGGTGGACAACGTAGTGGGTGCGGCAGGCTCCATCGCCGCCAACAAGGTGGCCAAAGCCAACCCGGACGGCTACACCCTGATGCTCAACCACATCGGCATGGCCACCATGCCCACCTTGGTGCGCAACATCCCCTTCAAGGTGGAGAGCGACTTTGAATACTTGGGCGTGGTGTCTGAAAACCCCATGACCTTGATCGCCAAGCCCCAGATGGCGGCCAACAACTTTGCCGAGCTGCGCAAGTGGATCAATGACAACAAGAGCAAGGTCAACCTGGGCAATGCCGGTGTGGGCTCAGCCTCGCATTTGTGCGGGCTGCTGTTGCAAAGTGCGTTGGGTGTGGACATGACCACCGTGCCCTACAAAGGCACGGCCCCGGCCATGACTGACCTGATCGGCGGCCAGATCGACCTGCTGTGCGACCAGACCACCAACACCTCCAGCCAGATTGAAGGCAAGAAAGTCAAAGCCTACGCCGTGACCACGGCCAAACGCCTGACCACACCTGCCCTCAAAGACCTGCCCACGCTACAAGAAGCCGGTTTGAAAGGCGTTGAGGTCACGATCTGGAACGCCGTGTACGCCCCCAAAGGCACGCCGCCTGACGTGCTGGCCAAACTCAGCGCTGCCATCAAAGCCGCCGTGAAAGACCCCGAGTTCATCAAAAAGCAAGAAGGCCTGGGCGCAGTGGCAATTTCCGACAAGCGCGTGGAGCCTGCCGAACACAAGAAATTTGTGCAGGCAGAGATCGCCAAGTGGAGCCCCATCATCAAAGCCGCAGGCGTTTACGCCGACTGATCTGTTGCTGCACAATCAAAGCCGCCTCGTCACGCCGGGCGGCTTTTTTTCGATCTGAGTTCAAAAATACACGAGAAAATTTCCATGCACAACTCAAACAACACAACCCGTCACCAGATTCGCCGCCGCCAAGCCCTGCTGGTTGGCGCCACTACCGCTTTAAGCTTGGCCCTGCCCGTGACAGCTCAAAGCACGTGGCCTAACCGCCCCGTCAAAATCGTCGTGCCCTTTGCACCTGGCGGCACCACCGACATCTTGGCCCGCGCCATGGCCCCGGAGCTCTCACGCGCCTTTGGCCAATCCTTCATCGTTGAAAACCGTGCCGGAGCCGGGGGTAACCTGGGTGCGGACGTGGTCGCCAAATCGCCCGCCGATGGCTACACATTGCTCATGGGCACGGTGGGCACGCACGGCATCAACAAGGCCTTGTATGACAAGATGCCCTTTGATCCGATCAAAGATTTTGCCCCCATTACCCTGGTGGCCGGTGTGCCCAATGTGATGATCGTCAATGCCGAGAAGGCGCGCAGCATGGGCATCAACAATGTGCTCGACTTCATCCGCGTGGCCAAGGCCAACCCGGGCAAGCTGAACATGGCGTCCAGCGGCAACGGCACTTCTATCCACCTGGCGGGCGAGCTGTTCAAAAGCATGTCCGGCACCTTCATGCTGCACTTCCCCTACCGGGGCTCCAGTCCGGCCTTGCTGGACATGCTGGCAGGCACGATGGACGTGATGTTTGACAACCTGCCCTCCAGCATGCCGCACATCAAAAGCGGCAAGCTCAAGGCGCTGGCCGTGACCAGCGCGCAGCGCTCGGCCGCGTTGCCGGACGTGCCCACCATCGAAGAAGCCGCCAAGCTCAAGGGCTATGAAGCCAGCAGCTGGTTTGGCCTGTTGGCCCCGGTGGGCACACCGCCTGACATCGTGAACCGTATTCAGCAGGAAGTGGCCAAGTCACTCAACACCCCGGCCATCAAAGAAAAACTGCTGGCCCAAGGCGCTATTCCCGGTGGCAACACACCGCAGGAGTTTGCCAAGATGATCGACGCGGAACACAAAAAATGGGCGCAGGTGGTGAAGGCGTCTGGGGCAAAGGTGGATTAAGTCAACCCGATGGGGTGGTGTGATGGACAATTCGCCGCCGGGCCGCCCCAAGGCGAATTAGCCCCCTCGGGGGGCAGAAAGCTACACGCAGTGAGCGAACGCGGGGGCCACTTCACACACCCCAGACGATGGGCTCTCCCGCCTTCTCGCAGCGGCGCAGCATCTCGATCATCGGCACGGCGCGTTGACGCAGGCTGATGCCTTCCAACCGGGGTGGCGTTTCACCTCGACTCAACGCGGCCTCCTGGGCCGCTTTTTGCTGCGTCTCTTCCTGAACAATCGCCGCCTCCAGCGCGCTGATGGCGGCAGGCATGTCTTGCGGCAACACAATGCCTTTATCGCCCGCAGGCGCGGCGGTTTCCTTGCCCATGATGGACAACATGCGCTGACCGTTGGGCTGCAACATGATCAGGTCGGCGGCGGCTTTGGATTTGAATTTGTAGAGCATGGGTCAGAAGTAGCTGGTATTTCACGAATTCTCTCCCTCAAGCACGCTGCGTTGTCGCGCCTGGGTTCGAGTGTTGGGCGCACGCATCTCTGCGCAGGCTGGATCCAGTGCCTTTTGGGGCTTAGATGTTCATCTCAAGAATATACAAGCCACCCGTGAACCGGTCTACCGTGTACACGATACGGTTTTCATCCACAAACACATCGTTGAGTTGGATCGCACCGGCGGGCGAGAGCTTGGGTGCGCCGGGGACGTAGTAGGCGATCTCTTGCACGGCGAAAGGGTTGCTGGTGTCATAGACGCGCACACCGGCGTTGAAGAAGGTGCCGACGATGATCGTGTCAGACCGGAACGAGCCCGGCCCCGGCAGGTTCTCGTGCAGGTTGTGCGCGCCAAAGCGGCCACCGCGTTTGGCAAAGGCTTCCACCGGCGGCGCGGGGAAGGTGCTGATGGGCACGGGGTTGGCCTCGTTGCGCGCGTCCACCACCCAGACCAGCTTGGGCCAGTCAGCGCCGTTGTCCAGCACGCATTCATCGCTCACGATCCACAGGCCGCGCTCTTTCAGTGGCAGCACGGTGTGGGTGAAGCCGTTGAAGGGCGGCGAGTGGTTCCACTTGGAGACCACCTTGATGTGGCTCAGGTCGCTGATGTCGAGCACCAGCGCGCCGCCGTCGATGTAGCCGACGTAAGCGCGGTCGGGTTGATCGGGGAAGACGTTGGTGTTGTGGGTGCGAAAACCCATGTCAAACGGCGCGGGTAAGCGCGGTGGCGGCGGGGCGCTATCGCCCACGCGCGTGCCGGGGTACCACCAGCGGCCCACCTCCACCGGCTTGGACAAGTTGGAGACATCCAGGATGCGGTAGAACTGATCGTCCAGCGGATTTGTCGGCACAAAGTCGCCCGAACCGGCGGACATGTGGATGGTTTTGCCATCGACAAACCACACCGCGTGCACACCGCGCGAATGTGGGCCGGAGCAGTCAAAGTGCGAGATGAGGCGCGGTGACTCGGGCGTGCTGATGTCAAACAAATCCACCCCGGCAGGCTTGAGGCCCACGACCTGGGTTTGGTAAGCCACGGCCATGATGTCGCCCACCACGTCCAGCGAGTTGGAGCGCACCTTGGCGTGCGGCAAGTCGGTCTGCACGATGAGCTTGGGCTTGCGCGGGTCGGTCACATCCACGCCTGAGAAATTCTTCGGCGCACCCTCATGCGCCAGCCACATGATGCGGCGGCCATCGCTGGTGAGCTGCATGGCCATGCCCTCGCCCAAACCACCAAAGCCAGCCAGCTCGTGCTGGGCCAGCAGCTTCATATTGAGAGACAAAGTTTGGTCGGCACGACCGGCCGGTTGCGGTGCTTGAAACATTACTCACCCTTGATGTTGTTGTCTGCCACCAGCTTGGCGTACTTGGCGTGCTCGACCGCCAAAAAGGCTTTGAAATCTTCTTGCGAACTGGACAATGCATCCACCCCCAGGCCTGCGAATTTTTCTTTCAGATCGGGATCGGCCATGATTTTGACGATGGCTGCGTGGTAATTGTCCACCACCGCCTTGGGCGTACCAGCGGGCAGGTACACGCCCCACCAGTTGACAGCGGCCAAGGGCAAGCCTGCCTCGGTGAATGTGGGAATGTCAGGGTACAAGGGCGAACGCGCTGCACTGGTGATGGCCAGCGCGCGCAGACGACCGGTCTTGATGTGCTGCGACACCGGCAAGGCGTCCGACACCAGCATGTGCAAGTGCCCGGCCAGCACATCGTTCACCGCCAGAATGCCGCCCTTGTAGGGAATAGCGACGAGCTTGACGCTGGCCTGACGCATGATCATCTCCCCCGCCAGGTGCGACATGCTGCCCGGGCCACTGGTGCCAAAGTTGATGGCACCGGGTTTGGTGCGAGCAGCCGCCACCAACTCGCTCAGTGTTTTGTAGGGTGAGTTGGCGGGCACGACCAAGATGTTGGGGCCAGTCGCCACCAGAGAGACGGGGACAAAGTCCTTGTCCATGTTGTAAGGCACTTTGTTGATCAGCGGGTTAACCGCTGCGGGGCCCAGGTTGCCAATCACGAAGGTGTAGCCATCGTTGGGCTGGCGCGCGGCAAACTCCATGCCGATGGAGCCTGCCGCTCCGGGTTTGCTCTCGATCACCACCGGTTGACCCCAGACCTCGCTCATCTTTTGACCCATGATGCGGGCCAGCAAATCGGAGCTGCCGCCTGCGGGGTAGGTCACGATGAGTTTGACGGGGCGATTGGGGAAAGATTGGGCTTGCGCGGGGGCTTGTGCCACGCACAAAGCGGCGAGCAGCACCGCACTGCCTTGAACCACTGACTTCAAAAGTTGGAACGCTTGCTTCATGTCATCTCCTTGGGTTGAGTGAACGTCAAAAATTCTTAAGCTTTGATCTTCAGCAGCTTCATGGCATTGAGGCCTTCAATCTGGCGACGCTGATCGGCAGGCAGGCGCTTGACGGCGCGGATCAAACCCAAGGGGTCGTCTTCACCCATGTCGTAGGGGTAATCCGTGCCCAGCAAAACATGGTCGGCGCCGTAGCGGTCGATCAGGTTTTTGAGCATCGCCGGATCGAAGGTGATGGTGTCAAAGTAAAACTTTTCCAGGTAGCTGGAGGGCTTGCGCTTGATGACAGTGCGGCAGTCGGGGCGGGCTTTCCAGGCGTGGTCCATGCGGGCCCAGTAGTGGGCGATGAAGCCGCCGCCGTGCGCGGCGATGAACTTGATCTTGGGGTTGCGCTGCACCACGCCGTCAAAGATCAAATGACTGACCGCGATAGTGGTGTCCAGCGGGTTGCCGATGACGTTGTTGAAGTAGTGGTTTGTCAAGCGCTCGCCTTGGGTGAAGCCCAGCGGGTGCATGAAGATCACCACGCCCAGCTCATTGGCTTTGGCAAAAAACTTTTCCAACCCGAGCTTGGGATCGGTCAGGTTCAGGCCGTTGACGTTGGTGTTGATCTCCACACCCTTGAGGCCGAGTTTTTTCACCGCGTACTCCAGCTCTTGCACCGCCAGCTCGGCGTTTTGCAAGGGCACGGAGCCCATGCCGACAAAGCGGTCCGGGTGCGCCGCCACCAGCGCGGCAATGCCTTCGTTCACCTCACGCGCCAGGCTGGCACCGAGGTCGGGCTCGGTGAAATAAAAGTAATGGTAGGGCGCGGGGCACACGGCCTGGATGTCCACGCCCATGCGATCCATATCGGCCATGCGCTGCTCGATGCCCATGAGCTTGGGCGCGCGGTCTTTCATTTGCTTGACGTTGGTCTCATTCGTCAAGGCGTTGGCATAGGTGACCGTGGGGTCGTACTTGGCGGCGTTGAGGTGGGCGGTCTTTTGGTTCACCACCGGGTTCAGGTAGTGGCAGTGGATGTCCACGATCTTGGATTTTCCCTTGCTGTTTTTGACAATGGTTTGCGTCTTGGCCACGGGCTTGGCGCGGGTGGCGGCTTGGCTGGTCGCGCTGGGCTTGGCGTGGTTGTGGGTGGGGTCAGAGCACTGGGGGGAGCAGGTGTAAAACATGGTGAGTCCTTATCGTTGAATGGCGGCGTTAACGCGGGGCATGACTTCGGTAGCAAACAGTTCCATGGAGCGCTGGCCCAGGGCCGGGTCCATCCAGTCGTGGCAGGCGTAGAGCAGGTTGCCGAAGTCACCCACGTGCTCGCGAAAGGCCAGTATCTGATCGACGACGGAATTCACTGTACCGGCCAGCACCAATTTCTGGGTCACAAAATCCGGCGTGACCTCGCTGTCGGGCATGGCTTGGTCGGTCTTGAACAGGTTGCTGCGCCCGCCACCCACCAGTTTGCGCACCAGTTGCTTGAAGTAGAAGTGGTAGGGCCCACCCTCTTCCAACGCGTAGCGTTTGGCGGTGGCTTCGTCGTCTGCCACGAAGATGCTTTTGGCCACGCGCCACTCAGCAGGTGAGGCCACCGCGCCCACCGCAGCGCGCCCCTCCACATAATTGGGCCAATGGGTTTTGACCCACTCCGGCATCAGGAAGTTGGCCGATATGGGTTGCCAGCCGCGCTTGGCCATCTCGGTCACGCCCTTGGAAAACGGGGCCACCGCTGTGCCCACGATGAGCGGGTGCGGCCTTTGAAACGGCTTCATGATGAAGCCCTGACCGATCTCTGGGATCATGGTTTTGGCGACTGTGGTGTTCCAGAACTGACCCTCGATGTTGTAGGGCGGCTCAGACTCCCAAATTTTCAAAATCGTGTTGATGCTCTCCACAAACATGGCGTTGCGGTCTTTGCCAAAGTTGCCAAACAGCTCGGCGTCCGACATCAAGCCGCCGGGGCTGATGCCCATGATGAAGCGCCCTTGCAGCAGGTGGTCCAGCATGGCCGCGTTGGCCGCAATGGCGGCGGGGTGCGAGTTGGGCAGGTTGAGTGTGCCGGTGCCCAGCATGATTTGTTTTGTTTCAGCAATCAGGCTGGCCAGGAAGATCATGGACGAGGTGACGGTCTCGGCCGCGTCGGTGACGTGTTCGCCCACATAGGCCTCGCTGTAGCCCAGTTGATCTGCCAGGATCACGGCCTTTCGGTCTTCTTGCAGGGTCTGACTGATGTTGCGCCCGGGCGGGTGCAGGGGCATCATGAACATGCTGTATTTCATCGGGGCAATCCTCAAACGTTAGGTGTGATTTTTAAAAATTGACTTGGTCTGCGCCTTTGAGCGCGAGCATCTGACGGGCCTCCGCAGGCGTGGCAATTTCCAGCGATAGGCCTTCAAGAACTTGGCGAATTTTTCGCACCTGCGCGGCGTTGGATTCGGCCAACTGGCCTGGCCCAATCCAGAGCGAATCTTCCAGTCCCACGCGCACATTCGCGCCTTGCGCTGCACCCAAGGTGGCCAGGGGAATCTGGTTGCGGCCTGCGCCCAAAATCGACCACACAAAGTCTTTACCAAACAATCGGTCGGCGGTGCGCTTCATGTGCATCAGGTCTTCGGGGTGCGCGCCAATGCCGCCCAGCAAACCGAATACGCTTTGCACGAAGAAAGGCGGCGTGGCGAGTTTTCGATCCACAAAATGCGCGAGGTTGTAGAGGTGCGAAATGTCGTAGCACTCAAACTCAAAGCGCGTGCCATTGGCGGTGCAGGAGGTGAGCACAAACTCGATGTCGGCAAAGGTGTTTTTAAACACCAGGTCGCGGCTGTTCTCCAGGTGTGTGCGCTCCCAGGCGTGCTTGAATTCCTTCTGCCGCTCCAACATTGGGTACAGGCCAAAATTCATCGAACCCATGTTGAGCGAGGCCAGTTCCGGCTTGTAGTGGTGCGCCGGGCGCAGCCGCTCGGCCACGGTCATGTGCGGGCTACCACCGGTGGTGATGTTGATGACGGCGCTGGTCTTTGCTTTGATCTCGGGCAAGAACTGCGCAAAGGCCGCGGGGTCTTGCGTGGGGCGACCGTCTATAGGGTCACGCGCATGAAGGTGAATGACCGCCGCGCCCGCCTCGGCCGCACCAATCGCCGCAGCAGCCACCTCGTCGGGCGTGACCGGCAGATGCGGCGACATGGAAGGCGTGTGGATCGCGCCTGTCACGGCACAGGTGATGATGACTTTGCGGGCTTGGGCCATGATTGAACCTGAGAGAAAGTGAAAAGAAAAGCGAGGCGAAAACTACATCGCCCCGGCCACACCCGCACGTGCCAACAAGCCCGCGTCATTGACCGACAAATCACTGCCCATGAGGTCTTTCGGCATGGTGTCGGCCAGCCAAGCGAGCAGGCCTGCGGACACGCTGGGTGGCGCGAGTTTTTCTTGTGGAATGCGGCTGATCTCGTTCACACCCTGGGCGCGGATCAAGCCTTGCATGGCGGTGTCGACCAAGCCCGGTTGCAGGCTATAGACCGAAAGCCCTTTTTTGCCATATTCATTGAGAACAGAACGGCTCAACATCAGCAAACCCGCTTTCGAGGTGCAATACGCTGACCACCCATCACGCGGCGTGTGGGCTGCGCCGGTGGAGACATTCAGAACGACGCCCTTGCGCTTCAACAACTCGGGCAACGCGGCGTGGATGACGTTGTACGGGCCGACCAGATTGACCTGCATGGCGTGCGCCCACTGGGCGGGGTCGGTCTGCGCCAGCGGCGCTTGCGGCTCGATCTGGCCTGCGTTATTAATGACGATGTCGATGCGCCCCCAGGCCTTGAGCACGCTGGCCACACAGCGCTGAACTGAGGCGTATTCCGCCACGTCGCAGACCTCGATGCGGCACGCCACACCCAGAGTGCTCACGGCGTCTGCTGCGGCTTGTGCCGCCTGCGGGTCACGCACGGCCAGCACGGGCGCTATGCCTTTTTGCGCTAAGGCCAAGACGGTGGCCGCACCAATGCCGCGTGCCGCACCGGTGACCAGCGCGACACGCCCCGTGGGCAAGGCAGCGTTGGTGTTCACGACAGTGGGTTGCCGGTGTCCGGCACCAAACCCGCAGCCTGGACACCCGCGACCGAGCAGATTTCATCGTTGTCCGACGTGTCACCTGAGATGCCCACAGAGCCGATGATTTGCCCTGCCGCGTTGCGGATCAACACGCCACCGGCCACAGGCACCATGCGGCCATTGGACATGGCGTTCAAGGCGGTGAAGAAGGTCGGCACTTTCTCGGCGCGGCGCGATAACTCGCGCCCACCGAACCCCATGCCCAGCACGCCCCAGGCCTTGCCAATGGCAATCTCCGGGCGCAGCAGGCTGCAGTCGTCTTCACGCAGCAGTGCCTTGAGTTGACCGCCGGCGTCCAGCACGGCCACGGTGAGGGGGGCGAAGTTGAGGGCGCGGCCTGCTTTAAGAGCCTGGGCGGCGATGAGTTGGGCTTGGTCTAATGAAATTGAGTTCACTATTAAGTTCCTATTGGGCAGCACTGGATTCCCGCCTGCGCGGGAATGACGGGTTATTTAGATTCGGTCTTGGTACTCGCACGCAAATGCCGCGCCCACTCTTCCAGCACATCGCACACGGCGGCCGTGTCCTGGTTGCCCAGGCCCTTGGCCATGGCGGCGGTGTAGTAAGCGGCGGAGGCGGCCAGCAGCGGCGTGGGGCAATCCAGCTTGGTGGCGTACTCGCTGATGATCTTCATGTCTTTCTGCCAGATCGACACCTTCATACCGGCGGGCTCGTACACGCCCTCCACCATCATGGGGCCGCGCACCTGGAACATGCGCGAGCTGCCTGCGCCGTCGCCGATCACTTTGTAAATCATGGCCGGATCCAGGCCCGCCTTCATACCCAGCACAAAAGCTTCGGCGGTGGAGACGTTGTGAATCGCCACCAGCAGGTTGGCCACATATTTCATCTTGCTGCCGTTGCTGAACTCGCCCACATAGTGGTGTGAGCGCGCAAAGCCGTCAAACACGGGAATGCAACGCTGCACCGCCGTCTCATCACCGCTGGCATAGACCGACAAGTCCTTGGTTAGCGCTTGCGCGCCAGTGCCGCTCAAGGGGCAATCCAGCATGGTGATTTGAGAGCCACAACGTTCGCGATTGCGTTCTTTATCTTCAATCGGCAGGGTGCTGGATTCAATCAGGATCAAGCCCTGGCGGCCCGAGGCCAGCAGGCCGCTGACGCCCTCGTCCAGCGCCTTGACGCTGGGCAGCACGCTGACGATGATGTCCGCCTTCTCGGCCACCTCACGCTGCGAACTGACGACCTCACCACCGGCCTGTTTGAAGTCGGCCAAGCGCCCCGCATCCACATCAAAACCCACGACCCTGAAGCCCGCTTTGAGCATATTGCCCGACATGGCCGAGCCCATGATGCCCAAGCCCAAAATTCCGACTGTGATTTGCATTCTTTCTTCCTCAAAAATTAAAGCTGGTTTTTAGTGTGTACGTCCGCGCATAGCTGCGGGGTGCCCCGGCAGCGTCAATGACTTGCCGGTGTTGACAATCTGGTCGCCGTCCACGCGCAGGATGGAGATGTCGCTGTCCATGAAATTGCCCACGTAGATGTAGCGCCCGTCCTGGCTGAACACTGCGCCTTCGGGCAGGCCGCGCACCTCCACTTCATTGCTGCGCGTGACTTTTTTGCCGTCGATTTTGAGCGCGACCACGGTGGCATTGCGGTTATAGAAGAAGGCCGACTTGGCCACGTTGGTGCCGCGCAGCAGAACGGCCACCGCAAGTTTGCCGGTGGGGCTGATGGCCAGGCCTTCGGGCGCATCGCCCACCACCACTTTGTCGATCACACGGGGTGGATTGGCTTCGATATCAATCACGCTGACCGTGTCCACATGCCCATCTGCTGCACCCGCGTTGCCGTTGTCCGCACTCAAGGCGAGCTTGCCGTCGGGGGTGACGTCCACGTTATAGGGCCACAGCCCCACGGTGACATCGAGCTTGTTGTACGTGACCTTCTCGCCATCCACATTGAGCATGGCGATTTTGTGACCGGGGAACTTGGCCGCCAAGGCGCGCTTGCCGTCTGGCGTGAAGCGCACGTGCGCGACCTGCTCGCCCATGGCCACGGTGTCGATCAGCTCCACTTTTTTGCCGCTGATGCGCAACACGCTGATGGAATTGTCGGTGCGGTTGGCAATGAGCGCCAGCGTGCCTGCAGCGTTGATGGACATGCCCGAGGGCTGCTTGCCCACGGCCAGGGTCTGGATGACGGCTGGCGGGTTGGCGCTGAGGTCAATCACGAACAGGCGGTTGTCGGGCACCAGCTTGCGCACACCATTTTCTGTGACCATGTTCATGGAGTTAGCGACCAGCGCCAAGCCCTCGTCAGGGGTGATGGCCAAGTTGACGGGTGGCCCGGCAATGGTGTTGGGAATGGGCAGGTTGGCGATGATCTTGGGGGCCAGCGGGTCGGTGCCGATGTCGAGGATGGACACCGTGTCCCTGCCCGCGTCGGACAGGATGACCTTGCCGGCATCATCCCAACTTTGCTTTTCATCATTGGCCACCAGCATCAGCTCGCGCTTACCGGGCGGGGGCGACATGTTGGCGCAACCCGCAAGAAGGGCCAAACCTGAGAGGACGGCAGTGGCAATACGCAAGTTCATGGTGAGACCTTTTAAGAAGAATTCCGCCGAATGTAACTCTCTTCCCCCCTCTAAAAATAGCCCACAAGGGTTTAACCCTATGCTGATTTTCAGACGCGCTTTTACTATTCAGCGATCTTCATTCTGACAGCCCACTGCGCGCTGCATATGAGAAAAATTCAACCCCTAGAGACACAGACATCATGACCCAACACAACCAGACCCCAGACACCACACCCGAAGGCTCACGCCGGGGTTTTCTCGCCAGCACCGCTCTCGGCGCGGTGGCGGCCACCACGGCCGCATTGAGCACAACGCCCGCGCAAGCCCAAGCCACCCGCGCAGCCCCCACGGCTGAGATCGTCGGCAAAGAACACTGGGCCATCAAGAAGGTGGCCGGGCAAGACGTGCGCTTGTTCATGTGGAACAAAAAACTACGTAACCCCAGCGCCGCACCGTCGCGCGGCACACTTATTTTTGTGCATGGCTCCTCGGTGTCATCGACCCCGGTGTTTGACTTGCAAATCCCCGGGCGCATTGAGGCTTCCACCATGGACTGGTTCGCGCGACTGGGCTACGACACCTGGTGCTTTGACTGCGAGGGCTATGGCCGCTCTGACAAAACCCGCAACATGAACGCCACCATCGCTGACGGCGCCGACGACATCACGGTGGTGAGCGAATACATCCTGAAGACCTCGGGCAGCAAAAAAGCCTTGTTCTACGGCTCATCCTCCGGCGCATTGCGAGCCGCCCTGTTTGCGCAGCGCCACCCCGAGCGCGTGTCCCGCTTGGCGCTGGATGCCTTTGTGTGGACGGGCGAAGGCAGCCCCACCCTGGCCGAGCGCAAAAAGAAACTCGACGTGTACCGCGCCAGCAACCGCCGCCCGATTGACCGCACCATGATCCGCAGCATCTTCACGCGAGACCACCCCGGCACCAGCGACCTGACCATCGTGGACGCTTTTGCCGACGCCGTGCTGGCCCTGGACACATCCGTGCCCACCGGCACCTACATCGACATGTCGGCCAACCTGCCCGTGTGTGACCCGGAAAAACTCAAAGTGCCCACGCTCATCATGCGCGGCGAGTACGACGGCATAGCCAGTCTGCAAGACTTGACCAATTTCTTCGCCAAACTCCCTAACGGCGACAAACAGTTCATCGTCATGCCCGGCATTGCGCATACCAGCACAAGGTCTAAAAACTTTGCGTTGGTGTACCACTTGCTAGAGGGGTTTTTCAGCCAGCCGGAGCCGGTTTATACGGGGGCGTGATCTTCTCTTGGATTCAGGACGTCTGCGTTAACATCGACGCCACTTCAAGATCAGCTCCCTTGCGCGGAGTTAGCCCCATGAACACTATTGCCACGACCGGTGAGGGTGCTGAAAAAGCAGCCCAACTGCTCATCGTTCCCACTGCCCTGATTCAACTCACGCTGGAAGAAGCGCGCGTGGTGGTCAACTACATGACGCCGCGCTTCATTGCGGCTGACACCACTTTCATCCGCGAGGGTGACACGGGCGATGGCGGTTTTATGGTGCTGGTGTTAGAGGGCGAAGTGGTCGTGGAGAGCATCACCGTCAGCCGCACAGAACCCCTGACCATCAAGGTACTGGGGCCAGGCAGCCTGATTGGCGAAGTCGGCCTGATGGACAAAGAACCCCGCTCGGCCTCCTGCACGGCCAGCACCCCACTGTACTGCGCCATCCTGAGCCGCGCCGCGCTGGAGAAACTATTGGCCGATAACCCCCAGGTAGGTGCCAAGCTGCTGATGGCGATTTCTACCTTGCTGGCCCAGCGCCTGCGTGACAACGCCCGTAAATTGCGGCTCTACGCCAATCTGGCCACCGTCATGCAAAAAGAAATCGACAGCTTCACACGGCCTCAATAGCACTCAATCTGAACCGCACTCTTCTGCGCGGCCGCCACCATGTCGCCCACGCTGGCCGGGTTGTTGCTGACAGTGCCCAGGGCGTAGTCCACCGAATGGGCGTCTAAAAAACTCTGCACGGTGGCCAGGTTGATGCCGAAGTTCACATTTTGCGCATTCGCCGCACTAGTGGACAGCAGCCGCGCGCGCACGATGCCCACCAGCAAACCGCTGCGGTCAAACACCGGCCCACCGCTGGAGCCTGGCTGCACGGTGGCCGACATCTGGAAGGCGGAGGTGTCGTTGTTGGCCCCGCTCATGGCGTTGACAATGCCCATGGTGACGATGGGGCCCGACGACAGCATGCCGCGCAGCGGGTAGCCAATGGCCACCACATCGTCGCCCAGGCGCAAACCGCGCCCACTGCGCAGGCGAACCGGCGCGATGCTGCCACCCTGCAAGCGCAACAAGGCCAGGTCGTTCTTGGCGTCTTTGGCCACCAGTTTGAGCGGCCACGCGCCCGGTTGCGCACGGAGGTTGGCGCAGTTGTTGATGACGTGCTCGTTGCTCACGATGTCCCCCGCCGCGCTCACCACCACGCCGCTGCCATAAACGCCACGCCGGATGGTGGGCGCGATACCGGGGCTGCCCGCCATGCCGGGCAAGGTGCTGATCACGGTTTGTGCCACCACGGTCTTGGCCAGTTTGTCGGCCTCGGCCAGTTCCTGAGCTGACAGGGTTTTGCTCAGGCGCTCTTTGCCATCCAGCGCCGCTTTGAGCGTGGCCGCAGGCGCGCGCGCAGGCATGACCTGGTACCAGGCATGAGCCAGTGCGGGGTTGCGGGCCACACCGCCCCGCCCAAATTCATACACGCTGCCCATCCACAAATAAGCCGACGTGCTGCCCGCCGTCACGCCGCGCTGCAACCATTTCAGCGCTTCGGGGCCATCGGCCACCACACCTTTGCCCAAGGCATAAAACCGCCCCACTGCGGCCATGGCCTCGGCGTGGCCCAGCTCCCCAGCCCGCTTGTACTGGTCCAGCGCTTGCAGGTTGTCTTGGGGCATGCCGCCCAGCGCGGTCTCGGCAAAGTAGCCCAACCAGTACAGCGCGGTAGGGTCTTTTTTATCCGCCGCTTGGTTGAACCAGCTCTGCGCCACGGCCTCATCCTTGGGGTAGCCCTGGGCACCGGTGGCTATCCAGATGCCCAGCAGGGATTGCGCAGGCGCATAGGCCTGGTCAGCGGCCTGCTTGACCAGCTCTACGCCCTTGGCGGCGTCCCGCGTCACCAAGTTGCCGCTCAGCATCATCAGCCCGAGTTGGTAGGTGGCGCGCAAACTGCCACCCGCCTGCGCACGGGTGATGTAGTCGCGCGCTTTGAGCTCGTCGCGTGTGCCGCCCAGGCCGCGCATCAGCATCTCGCCCAGATAGGCCATGGCCTCGGGCTGGCTCTCCTCGGCCAGAGGCGTGAACTCTTTGCGGGCCTCCACATACTGGCGTTTGTCAAAGGCGTCGCGGCCCTCTTCCATGCCCGCCATGGCCGCGCCGCTCACCAGCACATTGATAGCAGCAACCCAGGCAAAGATGAGCCGCTGTGACATCAGGCCGTCTCTCGGTAAAACAGCCCGCGTGACAGTGTGCGCGTGGCCAGCGGTTTAACCGCTTCACCGATGGCATGGATGTGCTCCGGCGTGGTGCCACAGCAGCCGCCCACGATGTTGACCAGCCCTTCAGCGGCAAACTCGCGCAGCAGGCGCGAGGTGACCTCGGGGGTTTCATCAAAACCGGTTTCGCTCATCGGGTTGGGCAGGCCTGCGTTCGGGTAGCAACTGATGAAGGTATCGCCCGCCACCCTTGAGAGCTCCTGGATGTAGGGCCGCATCAGCGCCGCGCCCAGCGCGCAGTTCAAGCCCACGGCCAGCGGCTGGGCGTGGCGCACGCTGTGCCAAAAAGCGGTGACGGTCTGGCCCGACAGAATGCGCCCCGACGCGTCAGTCACCGTGCCACTGATGATGAGCGGCAGGCGCTGGCCCGAGGCTTCAAAAAATTCATCCACCGCAAACAGTGCCGCCTTGGCATTGAGGGTGTCAAAAATCGTCTCCACCAACAACACATCCGCACCGCCCTCCACCAGCGCTTCGACCTGCTCCAGGTAGGCCGCACGCAACGCTTCAAACGTGACGTTGCGCGCGCCGGGGTCGTTCACATCGGGGCTGATGCTGGCGGTCTTGGGCGTGGGGCCGAGCGCGCCCACCACATAGCGCGGGTGCTCGGGGGTGGAGAGCTTGTCGCAGGCGGCGCGGGCGATGCGGGCCGAGGCCAGGTTCATCTCGCGTGCCAGGTGCGCCATGTCGTAATCGGCCTGGGCGATGGTGGTGGCGCCAAAGGTGTTGGTCTCGACCAGGTCGGCCCCGGCGGCCAGATAGCCTTCGTGGATGTCTTGAATCAGGTCGGGGCGGGTGAGCGAGAGCAGCTCGTTATTGCCTTTGACGTCTTTGGGGAAGTCCTTGAAACGCTCCCCTCGGTACTGCGCTTCACTGAGCTTGAAGCGCTGGATCATGGTGCCCATGGCCCCGTCGAGGATGAGGATACGGCGGGCCAGCCGCTCGGGCAGGTCTTGGGCGTGGGTGTAGTGAATGGCTTTCATAGAGTCTGCATTGTAGAAAGCCTGGGCAGCGCAATGGTGATGCACACGATTGATAATGACCAGCAGGGGTCAATTGGCCTAAAAAAGACCACTCGAAAGTGGGAAAACCTGATCGGCACCATCATGCTCAAAGGGGTGGGATTAGGCGTATCAGTGAGCCACCTACGAAAGCTACAACCAACAAAAAATGGCTTCTCCCAATCTGCTCATTTTGCGCTTTCATGACGTTTTGATTTCTGCCTCTTCAATAATCGCATCCATCTCGGCCCTCACCTGGCTGGCGTGAGACAGAGTTGACTCTCGATCAAAATAACGCAGGCTAATCCAGACGAATCGCCACCTTGCCAAACTGCGCGCCTGACTCAAGTCGATCCAGCGCGGCGTGCGTCTGGTCGAGAGAGAACTCACTGTCGATGATGGGCCGCAGGCCGGTGCGGGCGACGAGGTTCAGCAAATCGCGGAACTCGTCGAAGTTGCCCAGTGTGGAGCCCAAAATCTGAAGCTGCCGAATGAAGATGCGCCGCAGATCGGCCGGTGGCTGATCGCCCGTGGTGGCCCCGCAGGTGACGAGCCGCCCGCCGCGCACCAGCGACTTCATGGCCGCTGACCACACGGCGGCACCGACGTTTTCAATCACCACATCCACACCGCGCCCGTTTGTCGCGGCCAGCACCGCCTTGGCCACGTCTTGCGTGCTGCTGTCGATCAGGTGGTCGGCCCCCAACAGCCGCGCCCGTTCCAACTTGGCCGGGTCACGCGAGGTGACGATGGCGCGCGCACCGGCTAGTCTGGCCAGTTGCAGCGCCGCCAGCGACACGCCACCGCCAATGCCAAAGATCAGCACCGTCTCCCAGGGCTTGAGCTGAGCCTTGGTGAACAGCATGCGCCACGCGGTCAGGTGGTTGACGCCCAGCGCGGCAGCCTCGGTGAAGCTCAGCCCCGCAGGCATGGGGAAGACGTTTGGCGCGGGCACACTGACCCATTGCGCCAGCGTGCCGTCACGGTGCTCGCCCAGGTACTGCACGGCCACGCACAAGACCACCTCACCGCGCAAGCAAAACTCACAGCGCCCGCAGCCTATGGCCGGGTGCAGCACCACGGCTTGGCCGGGGCGCAACACGGGGTCGTTGGCATCTGCCTCTTCCACCGTGCCCGCGCCGTCCAGCCCCATGATTTGGGGCAACTGGTGGGTGATGCCTGCGCCGCTGTCGCGCATGTAGATATCCACCCGGTTCAAGGTGGCTGCGTGCAGGCGCACCAGCACATGGCCCGCTTGGCGCACGGGCTTGGGGCGTTGGCCCACGCTGACGACTTCGTTACCGCCGTGCCCGGTGATGAAAGCGGCCTGCATGGTTAGAAAGCGGCAATGCCGGTGATGGCACGACCCAAAATCAGCGCGTGCACGTCGTGCGTGCCTTCGTAGGTGTTGACGACTTCCAGGTTAACCAGGTGGCGGGCCACGCCAAACTCGTCGCTGATGCCGTTGCCGCCCAGCATGTCGCGGGCGGTGCGGGCGATGTCCAGCGCCTTGCCGCAGCTGTTGCGCTTCATGATGGAGGTGGCTTCAAAGCAGGCATCGCCTTCGTCCTTCATGCGGCCCAGGCGCAGGCAGCCCTGCAGACCCAGCGAAATGTCGGTCAGCATGTCGGCCAGCTTTTTCTGGACCAACTGGTTGGCGGCCAGCGGCTTGCCAAACTGCTGGCGGTCCAGCACGTACTGGCGCGCACGCGCAAAGCAGTCTTCGGCGGCACCCAGCGCGCCCCAGGCAATGCCGTAGCGCGCCGAGTTCAGGCAGGTGAACGGGCCTTTGAGTCCGCGCACGTCGGGAAAGGCGTTTTCTTCGGGGCAAAAGACCTCGTCCATGACGATCTCGCCGGTGATGGAGGCGCGCAGGCCGACCTTGCCGTGAATGGCGGGGGCGTTCAGGCCCTTCCAGCCTTTCTCCAGCACAAAACCGCGTATGGTGCCCTCGTCGTCCTTGGCCCAGACCACAAACACATCGGCGATGGGGCTGTTGGTGATCCACATTTTGGCACCGGTCAAACGGTAACCGCCAGGTACTTTTTTCGCACGCGTGATCATGCTGCCGGGGTCGGAGCCGTGGTTCGGCTCGGTCAGGCCGAAGCAACCAATCCATTCGCCTGTGGCCAGTTTGGGCAGGTATTTTTGCTTCTGCGCTTCGGTGCCAAATTCATTGATGGGCACCATCACCAGCGAGGACTGCACGCTCATCATGGAGCGGTAGCCCGAGTCAATGCCCTCGACCTCCCGTGCCACCAGCCCGTAGCAGACGTAGTTCAGACCCGCGCCGCCATAGGCTTCGGGGATGGTGGAGCCCAGCAGGCCCAGCGCACCCATTTCACGAAAGATGCCGGGGTCGGTGGTCTCGTTGCGAAAGGCGCTGAGCACGCGCGGCGCAAGGCTGTTCTGGCAGTAGTCGCGCGCGGCTTCGCGCACAGCGCGTTCGTCGTCGGTCAGTTGCTGATTGAGCTGCAGGGGATCGTCCCAATGAAATGAGGCTTTGGCCATGGTGTGTCCTTTTTGAAGAAGGGTCATGCACTGAGCAGATTGCGTGCGATGACCAGTTGTTGAATTTGTGTCGTGCCTTCATAGATGCGAAACAAGCGCACATCGCGGTAAAAGCGCTCAATGCCGTATTCGGCGAGGTAACCTGCGCCGCCAAAGATCTGCACCGCACGGTCGGCCACGCGGCCACACATTTCAGAGGCAAACATCTTGGCGCAAGACGCCTCGGTGTTGACGTTCAAGCCCTCATCGCGCTTGCGTGCCGCGTCGATCACCATGCAGCGTGCGGCATAAATTTCGGCCTTGCTGTCGGCGAGCATGGCCTGAATGAGCTGAAATTCACCAATGGCTTTGCCAAATTGCTTGCGCTCCTTGGCGTAGCGCACGGCATCGGCCAGCATGCGCTCGGCCGCACCGGTGCTGGCCGCAGCGATATTCAGACGGCCTTTGTCCAGCACCTTCATCGCGGTCTTGAAGCCGATACCTTCCTTGGCGCCAATCAGGTTCTCAGCCGGTACGCGCACGTTGTCAAACATCACGTCGCAGGTGTGGGCGCCCTTTTGTCCCATCTTCTTGTCGATCTGGCCGAGTGACACGCCGCTCGTGCCTTTTTCGACGATGAAGGCCGAGATGCCGCCAGAGCGCTTGTTCGTCACATCGGTGCGGGCCATGACAGTGAAGATACCCGCCTCGGGCGCGTTGGTGATGTAGCGCTTGGTGCCGTTGATGAGGTAGTGGTCGCCCTCTTTAACGGCGGTGGTGCGCAGGCTGGCCGCGTCCGAGCCACTGTCAGGTTCAGTCAAGGCAAAGGAGCCGATGATCTCCCCGGTGACGATTTTCGGCAGGTACTTGGCCTTTTGCGCCGGTGTGCCGTCGATCACGATGCCCTGCGCACCGATGCCGTTGTTGGTGGCAAACAGCGAACGAAAGGCGGGCGAGGTGGTCGCGATCTCGAACCCCGCCAACACCTCTTCTTCCATCGTCAAACCCATGCCGCCATAGGCTTCGGGAATGGACATGCCGAACAAGCCCATGTCTTTCATCTCCTGAACGATGTCGTCCGGAATCTGATCGGTGTCGGCCACATGGTGCTCTTGCGGCACGAGGCGCTCGCGCACGAAGCGCGAAATGCTGTCCAGCAAGAGCGTGAGGGTTTCCTGATCGCGGATCATGGTGCGGGCTTTACTTGACGTACTTGCGAAACTCGGGCTTGCGCTTTTCACGGAAGGCGTTGCCGCCTTCGGCCGACTCGGGGGTTTCGTAGTACATCTTCAGCGCATGCATCGCCAGGCCGCCCATGCCGCGAATCATCTCGGTGTCCACGTTGAATGATTTTTTGGCCAAGGCAATCGCCGTCGGACTTTTCTCCAGAATCTCGTCGCACCACTTGCGCACTTCGGCGTCTAGCTGGTCAAGCGGCACCACGGCGTTCACCAGGCCCATGGCCAGTGCCTGCTGTGCGGTGTAGCGGCGGCACAGGTACCAGATCTCGCGCGCCTTTTTCTCGCCCACCACGCGTGCCAACAAAGCCGTGCCAAAGCCGGGATCGACCGAACCGACCTTGGGGCCAACCTGGCCGAGTTGCGCGTTCTCTGAGGCAATGGCCAAGTCGCAAATCGTGACCAGCACATTGCCGCCGCCAATCGCAAAGCCGTTGACGCGGGCAATCACCGGCTTGTTGCAATCGCGTATGGCGCTTTGCACTTCTTCAATCGGCAGGCCGATGACACCCCGCCCACCGTAGCCGCCATCTTGCGTGCCCTGGTCGCCGCCGGTGCAAAAGGCTTTGTCACCCGCACCGGTCAGCACCACCACGCCCACGCTGCGGTCATAGTCCGCGTCCTTGAAGGCGTGGATCAATTCTTCGCAAGTGTTGGCGGTGAAAGCGTTGTAGGCCTTGGGCCGATTGATGGTGATGGTGGCAATGCCGTCCTCTTTGGTGTAGAGGATGTCGGTGTAGTTGGGTGCTGTGGCTTGCATGATGGAGTCCTTGATTTGATTGAATATGCCCTTCGACAAGCTCAGGGCGAACGGGTTTGTGCAGTGGTGATTTAGCCGACCATGGTCAAGCCACCCGACACGCTGATGACCTGGCCGGTGATGAAAGCCGCGTCGTCGCTGGCCAGAAAAGCAATTGCGCCGGGCAGGTCGCCGGGCTGGCCCAGACGGCCAAACGGAATGGCGCGGGCCAGGCCCTGGCGCAGTTTGTCGGCGCCTTCGCCTTCACCGGCAAAGTCAGCAAACAGCGCGGTGTCGGTGGGGCCGGGGCAGACCACGTTGACGTTGATCTGCTTGCGCGCCAGTTCGCGCGCGATGGTTTTGGAGAAGGCAATCATGCCGCCCTTGCACAGCGCGTAAACCGCTTCGCCGCTGGAGCCCACACGGGCCGCGTCCGACGCCACATTGACGACACGCCCGCGCCCGCGCTCCGACATGCCCGCGAGCACCGCGTGGTGCATGTGCAGCGAGCCATAGAGGTTGATGGCGACGATTTGCTCCCACAACGCCTTGTCGGTTTTAAGGAAGTTGCCAGCGCGGTCCCAGCCCGCGTTGTTGACCAGCACGTCAATGGGGCCGAGGGCCGCTTCAACGGCGGCCACGCCCGCGATGACCTGTTCCTGGTTCGTCAAATCCAGCACAAATGCCTGGGCCTTGCCGCCCGCTGCCGTGATGTCCTTGACCACGGCTTGCGCGGCTGCCGGGTTGATGTCCACCACCGCCACGGCGGCACCTTCTTCACCGAAGCGCTTGCAAGTGGCCGCGCCAATGCCACCACCACCACCGGTGACCAAAACTACTTTGCCTTGAAGTCCACGCATACATTTCTCCTGTTAAGAATTTAAAAAACGAACTCTGTATTGCAGCTCATCGCTTACGATGACCGCCATCCTGTTTGCTGACACGATCCATGACCAACCTGCGCACTGAAAAAAATCACGCTACACACGAGATCAACAACCGCTTGTTCTTTCGCCTGTTTCAAGTGGCCAACACCCTGCACACCAAGGGCAGCGCGGCGGTGGAGCAGTTCGGCATGAGCACACAGCGTTGGTCGGTGCTGGGTGCGCTGTCGCGCCCGCAAGCTGCAGGCGGTATGTCGATCAGCGACTTGTCGCGCTTCCTGCTGATGAGCCGCCAGAACCTGACCGGTCTGCTCTCGCGGCTGGAGCGTGACGGCCTGCTCGAACGCGTGACCAACGAAGACGACCGGCGCTCCCGCAAAGTCAAGCTCAGCGCCAAGGGTGAAGCCGTCTGGCAACAACTGCAGGAACCCATTCACGCGTTTTATGACCAGGCGCTGAAAGACCTGTCCTTCGATGACCGGTTGGCGTTTATTCATTACTTCACCAAGCTGCAAACCAATATGTCCAAGCTCTGATCGGGCTTTGATCGCGCTCAGGTCAGGCGCATGCCGGACTTTTCACGCGCAATGATCATCTTCATGATGTTGGCCGTGCCGTCACCAATTTGCAGGCCCAGCACGTCGCGGTAGCGCTGTGCAAAGTGGTAGTCGCGGGCATAGCCACCATGGCCATGCGTCAACAAGCATTGGTGGATGATTTCGCAGGCCAGTTTGGGCCCCCACCATTTGCACATGGCCGCCTCCGCCGTGTGCGGCTTACCCTGGTCTTTAAGCCACAGTGTGCGCAGACAGTGCCAGCGTAATGATTCGAGGTAGGTCTCGCCCTCGGCCAGGGGGAAACTCACGCCCTGGCGCTCGATGATGGGCAAGCCAAAGGTTTCACGGCCTTTGGCGTAGTCCCAGGCTTCATCGAGTGAGGCGCGCGCCACGCCCAGGCACTGCAAGCCGATCAGCGCGCGGCTGTAGTCAAAGCCTTGCATCACCTGGACAAAGCCCTTGCCCTCGTCGCCCAGCAGGTGGTCAGCAGGCACGCGCACGCTGTCAAAAAAGATCGAGCCACGTCCCACGGCGCGGGTGCCCACGTCGTCAAAGGCAGTGCGCGTCAGGCCCGGCAAGTCCATGGGCACGAGGAAAGCGCTGATGCCTTTGGCGCCGTCCTTGTCGCTACCAGTGCGGGCAAACACCACGGCCACGTCGCATTGATCGGCCAGCGAGATGGAGGTTTTTTCGCCGTTGATAACAAAGTGATCACCATCACGAACCGCCTTGAGCTTGAGTCGCGCGGCGTCCGAACCCGCACTGGGCTCGGTCAGCGCAATGGCCACCAGTTTGTCACCGCTCAAGATAGGTTTGAGCCAGCGCTCTTTCAAATATTCTTGCGCATGGGTGGCCATGATCTGCCCACACAACGAGGTCAAGAGGTTGATGTAGGACATGTTGAAGTCGCCATAGGCAATCTGCTCCAGCAACAGGCCGCTGGTCACGCAGTCCACACCCAGGCCACCGTAGGCCTCGGGCAGCTCGGGGCCGAGAAAACCCATGTTGCCCATGGCCTTGACCATGGCCCGGTCCACGCGCCCCGTCTTGTCGCCCAGCGCATAGCCCGGGGCGAGTTTTTGTTGGGCAAAGCGTCTTGCGCTGTCCACCAGCGCTTGCTGGTCGTCGCTCAGGTTGAAGTCCACAGTCGTCTCCTTGTATTGGGGCGACCTCAGTTTAAAAGTGAAAGCCAAATAATGTCAATATATTGACTTAAATAATTTTCAAAGGAAAACCCTAATAGTCGCTTATGTTGCGAATCATCTTGGTGTTACATAAGGGAAATCCCTAGTGATTTGTTTGTACAAAGATGGCTAAATTCGCTTGCAAAAAATTATTTATGACAATACATTGTCGTTAATACCCCATCTAAGGCATCGGCCTTGACCGCCTTTCGCATCGCTGACCCAAGGAGACTCACCGTGCAATTCGATCCCGTTTTGATCCCGCCGCGCCAACAGGCCATGACCACGGCAGGCTTCTGGCGCCACCAGACTATCAACGACTTCATGGCCCAAGCCTTGCGCCAGTGCCCCGATCACACCGCCGTGGTGGCCTACCGCAGCGACGTGGCGCAGCCGGTGCGCCTGAGCTACCGCGCGCTGGACGTGCAGGTGGATCGCGTGGCCCGTGGCTTGCAGGCTCTGGGTGTGGTGCGTGGCGACGTGGTGAGCTGGCAGATGCCCAACTGGTGGGAGTTTTTGGCCTTGGCGCTGGCCTGTGCGCGCATCGGCGCGGTGGCCAACCCCATCATGCCGATCTTCCGTCAGCGCGAGTTGAAGTTCATGCTGGATTTTGGCGAGTCCAAAGTCTTCATCGTGCCCAAGACCTACAAGGGTTTTGACTACGAGGCCATGGCCAACGGTATGCGCGCTGACCTTCCGTTTTTGCAGCACTTGGTGGTGCTGGGTGGCGAGGGCGAGAACAGCTTTGAACGCTTGCTTTTGCGTGACGACACGCCCGCCCTCACCGGCCAAGGCTTGTCGCCCGATGACGTGCTGCTGCTGATGTACACCTCGGGCACCACGGGCGAGCCCAAGGGCGTGATGCACAGCTCCAACACCTTGTTTGCCAACCTGCATGGCTTTATCGACGCCTATGGACTGACGCAAAAAGACGTGATTCTGGGGGCTTCGCCCATGGCGCACCTGACCGGTTTTGGTTATCTGGCGATGATCCCGCTCATCCTCAATGCCACCACCGTGCTGCAAGACATCTGGGAGCCCAAGCAGGCGCTGGCGCTGATCCGCGACGAAGGCATCAGCTTCAGCATGGCGTCCAGCCCCTTTGTGGCCGACCTGTGCAGCGCCGCCGAAGCCGGTGGCCCGGTGTCTCCCCAGTTTGCCAACTTCTGCTGCGCCGGTGCGCCGATTCCGCCGGTGCTGATCGAGCGCGCCCGCAAGGTATTGGGCCTGGCCGTCAGCTCGGCCTGGGGCATGACCGAGTGCGGCGCGGTGACCATCACCGAGCCCTCCCGCACCGATGAAAAATCCGGCAGCACCGATGGCCGCCCGCTACCGGGCATCGACGTCAAAGTGGTGAATGAAGACGGCCAGCCCCTGCCCACCGGGCAAACCGGTCGCCTGCTGGTGCGCGGTAGCTCCCTTTTTGGCGGGTATCTGAAGCGCCCCCACCTCAACGCCACCGATGCCGATGGATGGTTCGACACCGGTGACCTGGCGTTTCTGGACGCCGAAGGCTATGTGCGCATCAATGGCCGCAGCAAGGACTTGATCATTCGCGGGGGTGAAAACATCCCCGTCATGGAGGTGGAAAACCTGCTGTACAAGCACCCGGCCGTGGCGCTGGTAGCCATCGTGGGTTACCCCGATGCGCGCCTGGGTGAGCGGGCCTGCGCTTTTGTGACCGTCAAGCCGGGCCAGAGCTTTAGCCTGGAGGAGATGAGCCGCTACCTGACCGAGCACCAGGTCACGCGCCAGTACCACCCCGAGCGGCTGGAGCTGATGGACGACCTGCCCAAGACGCCCAGCGGCAAGCTGCAAAAGTTCAAGCTACGCGAGATGTTGCGCGAAGGCCAGGCCTGAATCCCCCCTCCCCCACGCCACCCCTTGCTCATCCGATTCCCGACAGACAACCCACCCTAACCAAGAGACCCGCCCATGTTCAACCCCAAACCATCCCCTCTGCGCCGCCGCCTCATCCAGGCCGCCGCAGCCACCTTGTGCGGACTCGCCGCCATCAGCACCGCGCAAGCCCAGACCTGGCCCAACAAACCCGTCAAGATCGTGATTGGCTTCGCGCCCGGCGGCACCACCGATGTCATCGCCCGCGTGATGGCCCAATCCCTCAGCGAAGCACTGGGGCAGAGCGTTGTGGTGGACAACAAACCCGGCGCCAGCGGCAACGTGGCCGCCGCCGAAGTGATACGCGCCAATCCGGACGGCTACACCTTCCTGATCGCACCCACCTCGTTCGAAACGGCCAACCCCTTCCTGTTCAAGCAGACCATTGCCCCGGCCAAGGATTTGACGCCCGTGGTCGGCGTGGGCCGCAGCCAGATGTACCTGGTGGTCAAGCCCCAGACCGCCGCCAAAGACGCCAAAGAGTTCATCGCCTCCGCCAAGGCCAATCCGGGCAAGTTGTCCTGGGCCTCAGCCGGCCCCGGCACGCCACCGCACTTGGCGGGCGAGCTGTTCCGCAAGGTCACGGGCGTAGATGCCACGCACATCCCCTACAAGGGCGCAGCACCCGCACTGCAAGACGTGATGGCCGGCCAGGCGGACTACGTGTTCGATCCGGGCATCGCCTTCCCCCATGTCCGCGCAGGCAAAGTCCGCATGCTGGCCGTCGTCGGTGCCAAGCGCTCATCCTTCTTCCCCGATGTGCCAACGCTGGCCGAACTCGGCTTCAAAGGCGCGGAGCTGGACATCTGGTTTGGCATGTGGGCACCGAATGGCACGCCCGCTGACGTGACCGCGCGCATGGGCACAGAAATTGCCAAAGCGCTCGCCCTGGCCACGACCAAAACCCGCTACGAGGCGCTGGGCGCAGAGCCGGTCGGCATGAATAATGCGGAATTCAAGACCCTGCTAACCGAGGAGACGAAGTTGCTGTCCGCACTGATCAAGGAAGCCAAGATCAACATCGACTGACGGACGGCCAAAGCCTTGAGTGACTAGGGAAAACACCGACCCGGCCATGCAGGAAATGTCCGGTTTTCTGCCCGAATCGTCGCTGACGATTTCCCTGCAACAAATCAAAATCCAGCACGACCGTGGCGCAGCACGGGTGGGCTCGGTCTTTTAAATTTTGATTCGAAAAATGGGCATGCAAAAAATGACGGGTGCGACAGCCATAGTGACCGGTGCCGCCGATGGCATTGGTTGGGCTACCGCGCAGCAATTGGCCGCCGAAGGTTGGCGCGTGGCGCTGCTCGATCTGCACGGCGACGCAGCTATCGCGCGTGCCGCCGAGTTGGGTGCGCAGCACTTGGGCTTGGCCTGCGATGTGAGCGACGAGGCCAGCGTGCAGACGGCTGTGGCTGACGTGGCAGCCCGCTTTGGCCGCATCGACGCACTGGTCAACAACGCGGGCATTGGCGACCAGACCGGTCCCACCACAGAACAAAACGTCGTCGCTTTTGACCGCGTGCTCGCCGTTCACCTGCGCGGCACTTTTCTAATGAGCCAGGCTGTTGGCAAATTGATGCTGCAGGCCGCGCCCGTGCCGGGCCAGGGGCGCGGTGCCATCGTCAACCTGGGCTCGATTGCCAGCACCATCGGTCTGCCCTCACGCAACGCCTACAGCGCGGCCAAGGCGGGTGTGCTGGGCATGACGCGCGCCATGGCCAGTGAGTGGGCGCGTGCCGGTATCCGCGTCAACGCGGTCGCCCCCGGCTATGTGCGCACGGCGCTGGTGGCCGACCTCGCGCGCAAAGGCGCGATAGATGCCAAGGGCATCGCCCACCGCACACCGATGGGCCGCATGGCCGAGCCCGCCGAGATTGCAAAAGCGATTGTTTTTCTGGCGGGCCCGGGGGCCAGCTACATCACGGGGGCCGTGTTGCCGGTGGACGGCGGCTGGACCGCCTTTGGTGCGCCGGAATCCGCCTTGCCAGCACTTCCAACCGAGGAGACCCACGGATGCTGACCATCAACCTGTTCAACGGCCTGACCTATGGTGCTTTGCTGATCGTGATGTGCTCAGGCCTGGCGCTGATTTACGGCCTGCGCCGCGTGGTCAATTTCGCGCACGGCTCGCTCTACATGTTGGGGGCCTACATCGGCTACTCCATCGTCGGGCACAGCAACTTCTGGGTCGCTCTGGTGGCCGCACCGGCGGTGATGGCGTTGCTAGGCGTTCTGCTGGATCGCTACGGTTTTCGCCTTTTACAAGACCGTGACCCACTGACCGTGGTACTGGTCACCTTTGGCTTACTCCTGGTGATAGAAGACTTTGTGCAGACCGTTTGGGGCAAGAGCAATTTGTCGGTGGCCGCACCGGCGGCGCTGAACTTCACGGTGGACCTGTTGGGCACCCCGGTGCCCGCCTACCGCATTGGCGTGATTGCCGTGGGGGCCTTTGTAGCGCTGGGCCTGAGCTTATGGCTGCGTTACTCGCGCATCGGCCTGTTTGTGCGTGCTTCCAGCACCGACCCCACCACCACCGCCATGCAGGGTGTGAACACCGACGCCCTGAGCGCCGGGGTCGTGGGTCTGGGCACCGCATTGGCCGGGCTGGCGGGTGTCGTGGCTGCGCCGTTTTTGTCCTTGTCGCCCTCCATGAGCAGCGACGTGATCATCGACTCCTTTGTGGTGGTGGTCATCGGCGGGCTGGGTTCGCTGGCCGGGGCTTTTGTCGCGGCCATGGTGCTGGGCATGGTGCAGTCGCTGGGGGCGGTGTACCTGCCGGATCTGTCGGCGGTCTTGCCCTTCGTGATCATGGTGGTCGTGCTGATCTGGAAACCCGCCGGGTTTGCGGGCAGCCGCACTTGACGCGCTTGACGAAAACACACGCATGTCGATTCAACACATCACACTGAAGGCCGTTGCGGCCCTGGCCCTGGGGGCTGCGGTGGCCCTGGGGGTGGGCTCCAGCACCATCTTGTCGCTGTTGACACAGGCCATCATCTACGCCGTGTTTGCCATTGGCGTGGGCCTGCTGCTGCGGCAAAACGGCATGGTCAGCTTTGGCCACGCCTTGTTTTTTGGCTGCTCGGCCTACGTGGTCGGCATCCTCTTGCAGCTCAAGCTGATGCCGGCCGAAGTGGCCCTGCTGGTCACGCTGCTCGGCATCACCGTCATCGCCTTTGTCATGGGCCTGGTGATCGTGCGCGTGCCGGGGGTTGCTTTTGGTATGTTGACGCTGGCGGTGGGGCAAATGTTCTACCTCACAGCCTCGCGCTCGCGCGGGCTCACCGGTGGGGCCGACGGCATGAGCATCGAATGGCCGTCCACCCTGTTTGGCATGGCGCAGTCGCAACTGCTCAAACCTGCCAGCATGTTTTTGATTTGCTGGAGCACGCTGGTCATCGTGGTGACGCTGCTGGCCCTGTTGCTGCGCAGCCGCTTTGGCGGCATCACCGAGGCCGTGCGTGACAACGAAGAGCGCGCCCGCTTCATCGGCATCCGCACCCTGCTGCCGCGCGCGGCGGTGTATGCGCTGTCGGCAGCCATTGCCGGGGTGGCGGGTTTGCTGTCGGCGCTGAATACCGGTTTTGTCTCGCCCGAGAGTCTGCACTGGAGCCTGTCGGGTGTGGCGCTGATGATGGTGGTGGTGGGCGGCTACCAAGCCTTGTGGGGCCCGGCGCTCGGGGCTGTGGTGTATTTCCTGGCCAAAGATATTTTGGGCGACTACGCCAGTCACTGGATGGCTATTTTCGGCATCGCGCTGATCACGGTGATCGTGTTCTCGCCCACGGGCCTGGCCGGTATCTTGCAGCGGCTGTGGAAGGGGCGCACCCATGACTGAATTTGTAATGCAGGCGAACGACGTGGCCATTCACTATGGTGGCGTCAAGGCGGTGGATGGCGTGTCGCTCACGCTGGAGCGCGGCCAGATTCGCGGTTTGATTGGCCCCAACGGGGCGGGCAAAACCACGGTCATCAACGCCATCACCGGGCGCTCGCGCCTGACCCGTGGCCAGATCATGCTGCGCGGTGAGGATGTGAGCCACACGGACGTGGTGGAGCGCCGTCGCCGGGGGCTGTCACGCTCGTTCCAGCGCACCAGCGTCTTTGGTCAGATGCCGGTGCGCAAGCAAGTTGAGTTGGCCTCTCACATGATGGGGGTGGCCGACTCGGCGGCGGATGCCGACGACGTGCTGCGCGAGCTGTCACTGGATCGTCTGGGCCCTGTGGTGGCAGCTGACCTGGGCTACGGCGAGCAGCGGCGGCTGGACCTGGCCCTGGCGCTGGTGGGCCGCCCCGCCGTGCTACTGCTGGACGAACCCATGGCCGGGCTGTCGGTCAAAGAGTCGCTGGACTTGGCGCAGCACTTGAAGGCATTGACCTCGCGCCGCGACATCTCCGTGCTGCTGGTGGAACACGACATGGACGTGGTGTTCGGCATCTCCGATGTCGTCACCGTGTTTGAGCTGGGCCGTGTGATTGCGGCAGGCACACCAGCGCAGGTGCGCACCGACCCCCGCGTGCGCGAAGCCTACCTGGGGAGCGCGGCATGAAACCACTTCTGCAACTGGAGCAGGTCGATGCTTTTTACGGCGCGGCCCACATCCTTCATGGCCTGACGCTGCAGGTCAATGCGGGCGAAAGCGTGGCGCTGATCGGGCGCAACGGCGTGGGCAAGACGACGGTGGTCAACACCATTCTGGGCCTGGCGTCCTTGCGCGGCGGCCAAATCCACATTGGCGGGGAGCTCATTGCCAAGCCCCGCACCTACATGGCCGCGCAACGCGGTGTGGCGGTGGTGCCGCAAGGTCGCTGCATTGTGGCCAATTTGAGTGTGGAAGAAAACCTCTTGCTCGGCGCCGCCGTCGGCCGCAAAGGGCCGTGGAGCGTACCGGAGATATACAAACTGTTCCCCATCCTGCAAGAGCGTGCCCACACCCCTGGCACGGCCCTGTCCGGCGGGCAGCAGCAAATGCTGGCCGTCGGCCGCGCCTTGATGGCCAACCCGCATCTGATCTTGCTCGACGAGCCCACCGAAGGCCTGGCCCCGGTGATCGTCGATCAGCTCGGCGTGATCTTCAACCAAGTGGCGGCGCAGGGCACGGCCTTGCTATTGATCGAGCAAAACATGACGCTGGTCACGCGCGTCGCCCAACGCTATGTGGCGATGGCCAAAGGCGCTGTCGTCGCCGAAGGCATCGTGCACGACGAGAGCCTGGACGAGTTGCACCAGCACGTGATGGTTTGATTTTGAGAAATGAATTTTTCAAGTACCGGCAGCCGGACCGATTCCGGCTTTTTGATTCAGGAGACGATGACATGTTCAAGATGAAATCCCCGCGCCGCGCTTTGCTGGCCTTGGCACTCACTGCAGCGCTGCCCATGGCCGCGTTGGCGCAAGCCAAAGACCCGGTCAAAGTCGGCCTGGTCAGCTCCAAATCGGGCGTGTTTGCCGAGATGGGTGAAGAGGTGTTCCGCGCGGTGCGCTTTGCCATTGACGAAGCCAACGCCAAGGGCGGCGTGGATGGTCGCAAGGTCGAAGTACAAGAGGCCGATGACGAAAGCACACCCGACGCCGGACGCCGCGTGGCCGAGAAACTCTCACGCGACGGCTACAACCTGTTGATCGGTGCCATCCCCTCGTCCATCTCCTTGGCCTTCGCGCCCAACCTGGAGCGTTGGGACGCGGCCTACTTCGTCGTGGCCAGCAAGGCCGACAAAATCACCGGCGACACCTGCAAGCCACGCAGCTTTCGCACCAACCACTCAGACGCCATGGACATGGCCATGATTGCCGAATGGGCCAAAGGCTTCAAGGACAAAACCTACGCCTCCATCGCCGCCGACTACGTCTGGGGTCGCGACTCATCCGAGTCCTTCGCCAAGGCCGTCAAAGGCCAAGGCAAAGAAGTCAAGCTGCAACTCTTCGCCCCCATTGGCACCAAAGATTTCTCGCCCTACATCGCGCAACTGAAAGAAGCCAAAGTTGACGCCATCTGGGTGGCCGAGATTGGCCGCGACGCCATCGCCTTCATCAAGCAAGCGCAAGAGTTCGGCCTGATCCCGCAAGCCAAGCTCATCGGCCACGCCTTGATCCTGAACTTCATGATCAACGCCACCGGCAAGTCACTGGAAGGCACGCCCGGCACTACCAGCTACACACCTGACATTGACACCCCGCGCAACAAAGCCTTTGTCGCCGCCTGGAAAGCCAAGTTCAACCGCCTGCCCACCGACACCGAAGGCCAGGCCTACAACGGCACGCAAGTCATATTCCAGGGCGTGACCAAAGCAAAGAGCGTCAAACCCGCCGACGTGTCCAAGGCTTTGCAAGGTGCGAACATCGACTCGATCTATGGCTCCGTCTTGATGCGCGCCGCCGACAACCAACTGATGCTGCCCAATTTTGTGGCCCGCACCAAGATGGCCGACGGCGTGCTGCGCCCAGTGATCGAGCAGACTTTTCCATCCTCATTGGCCCCGGCGGCTT
>CANCDA010000002.1 GCA_947374705.1 Comamonadaceae bacterium
ATCACGTCTTCAATCGTTTCGCGCTCTTCGCCGATGCTGGCGGCGATGTTGTCCAGGCCAACCGGGCCACCGTCAAAGCGGTGGATCACGGCCTCCAGCAGTTTGCGGTCCATCACGTCAAAGCCTTGCGGATCCACGTCCAGCATGACCAGGGCTTTGTTGGCGATGTCCAACGTGATGTGGCCGTTGCCCTTCACGTCGGCATAGTCGCGCACGCGGCGCAGCAGGCGGTTGGCAATGCGCGGCGTGCCGCGTGATCGGCGGGCAATCTCAAAGCCACCGTCTGTGTCCATGCCGACCTTGAGCAGGCCTGCGCTGCGCTTGACGATGCGCGCTAGCTCTTCAGCCGTATAAAACTCCAACCGCGACACAATGCCAAAGCGGTCACGCAGCGGGTTGGTCAACATGCCCGCACGGGTGGTGGCCCCCACCAGGGTGAAGGGCTGCAAGTCCAGCTTGATGGAGCGCGCCGCCGGGCCTTCGCCGATCATGATGTCGATCTGGTAGTCCTCTAGCGCGGGGTAGAGAATTTCTTCCACCACAGGGGACAGTCGGTGGATTTCGTCGATGAACAGGACGTCGTTTTTTTCGAGGTTGGTCAGCAGCGCGGCCAGGTCTTTGGGTTTTTCCAGCACCGGCCCGCTGGTCTGGCGCAAATTGACGCCCAGCTCGTGCGCAATGATGTGCGAGAGGGTGGTCTTGCCCAGGCCCGGTGGACCAAACAGCAGCACATGGTCGAGCGCCTCGCCGCGCATCTTCGCCGCACCGATGAAAATCTCCAACTGCTCACGTACCTTGGCCTGGCCCACGTACTCGTCCAGCAGCTTGGGCCGCAGGGCGCGCTCAATCGCCTCCTCTTGCGGAGACACGGGGGCCGCAGACACCATGCGCTTGGGTGGTGCGGGGGCGAAGTCGTCGGTTTGAATGCTCAAGATGGACTACCTTGCTGCGGCTGCGACGGGAAAGGCTTGCATGCCCGCGTCATCTAGCGCGCGGCGCACCAGGCCACTGGCTTTGGCCTCTTCCAGAAAAGTCGTGACGTAAGCCAAAGCCTGGGGGCGGTTTTTAGGCACGGCGATGGCCACGCCGGTTTGTAAAAAATAACCGTCCAGAATGCGCGAGCCCGGCAGTTGCTGCGCAAAGGGCGGCAGGGCGTCGTGGGTCAACGCGAAGGCGTCGGCTTCGGCAGAGCGCAACTGGGCGATAGCGTCTTCCACCGACTTCACAGGCGTGATGGGCGTGTTCTTGAGGGACTGCCCTGCCGCACGAATGGTGGCCGTGTTGGCCACGCCGATCACGCGCACGCTGGGCTTGTCCACCTCGGCCAGGGTCTTAATGTCCAGGCCCGGGCGCACCAGGTAGGTGCTTTCGATCATGAAATACGCGGGGCCGAAATCCACCTTGGTCTTGCGCTCGTCATCCACCGGCATGAAGCCCACGTCAATCGCGCCCGAGTTGACCCCGTTGGTCAGCTCGCCCGTGTTGGGGGCCAAAACAAATTCGACCGGCACTCCCAGCTGGCGACCCATGGCGTTGCCCAGTTCCACCGTGACACCATGGGGCTGGCCCTTGGCGTCTTTCACGACAAAAAGGGCCGTCTTGCTCGGCGCAAAGGCCAAGCCCACGCGCAACTTGCCGGTGGGTGCAAGTTCATCGCGCACTGCCGCCGATGGCGTGCCCGACATGGACGCACAGCCCGCGACCACGGGCAACATGAGTGCGGTGCAAATATCGAATAGTTTCATGGATGCCTCTGGAGATGGAGGTAGGTGGAGACGGTGTCTGACTATAGCCGCAGTGCACCCGCTCAAGTGCGCCAGCCAGTTGCCGATACCTTGTGCAGAACACCCCTTTTCCTGACCCCGAGGTACACCCATCATGCGTCCTATTTTTAGCACTCATCTCCTCGCCAGCCTGATCGGTCTGACACTCGCACCTGTTGCTTTGGCAGCGGACTCGCACGGCGCTGACCCTGCCGACAGCCATGCCACACCCACCAAAAAATCAAGCTCCGCACCGGGCAAAGACATAGCCGAGCAACTGCGCATTGCAGTTGAGAACGGCGACTTACGCAAAAAACGTTTGACCTTGGTGAGCACGGGCATTGACAGAAAACCCTTAGACGCACACGCCCCAAGCACAGCCCCCGCAACACCCCCGTTCATGCTCGCCGCTGCCACGGTGAATCCGCAGGCCAGCCGCAATTACATCCGCGCCAAAGCCGCCGTGCTGACCGGCTACACCGCCCCTGAAGCCACTAACGACGAACATGCCCACGCGCCGCACTGGAGTTACGAGGGCGACGGTGGCCCGCAGGCTTGGGGCAAGCTCAAGCCCGAGTTCAACACCTGCGCCACGGGCAAGCGCCAGTCGCCCATCCACATTGAAGATACGGTGACGCTCCAAGGCCCGGCCGAGGCGATCCAGATCAACTACCAGCCCAGCAACGGCGTGGTGGTGAACAACGGCCACACCATCCAGGTGGACGTGAGCGGCGACAACAGCATCACCGTGCGCGGCTCCACCTACAAGCTGCTGCAATTCCACTTTCACCACCCGTCAGAAGAGCGCATCAACTACAAGTCATATTCCATGGTGGCGCACTTGGTGCACCGCAATCGGGAAGGGCAATTGGCGGTGGTCGGCGTTTTACTCGACCCCGGTCTGGCCAACAGCCTGATCAACAAGGTGTGGACCTACATGCCGCTGGACGCGGGTGACAGCGTGCGCATGCCGCTCGGGCTGGTGGACTTGAATGAGCTGCTGCCCAAAGACCAGCGCTACTACCAGTTCATGGGGTCTCTGACCACCCCGCCCTGCACCGAGGGCGTGCTGTGGATGGTGCTCAAACAGCCTGTGACCCTAGGCCGTGACCAGCTCAAACTCTTTGGCCAGTTGTTTCCCAACAATGCTCGCCCAGTGCAGTCGGTCAACGCCCGGGCGATTCGGGAGGCGCAGTAGCCGGAATGCCCAGCACCATCAGATTGGCCAAAATGATGGTGAAGGCCAATAAGTAAAACGCGGCCATCAGGCCGTAGCGGTCGGCGATGATGCCCGCCAAGATGGGGGCCACGGCTTGACCGGCCGACTGCATGCCAAACATCAGGCCGATGGCCGTGCCGCCCATGTTGCGCGGTGTGGCTTCTAACATCCAGGCTTGCATGATGGGGCGTGCGGCGTACAAAAAGAAACCGAGCACCGCGATCAAAAACACAAACAAAGCCGAGCCCCCGGCAAAGGTCATGAGCAGCAGCACCGCGCCGCTGACACCAAAGCATGCCATCAAAATCCGGCGGCGTCCCATGGTGTCTGACAGGTGGCCCGCAATTGGCGCGGCGATGAAACCGGCCAGTTGCAGCAGCGCCATCACCGCGCCCACCCACACCACGGAGTAATGCATCTCTTTGGCCAAGTACAGTGGCAAAAAGGTGAGCAGCGTGCCCTGGGTCATGGAGCGAAACGAGGAGCTGAGCGTGAGCATGAAGAGCCCCGGCGTGCGCAGCAGGGCGCGCAGGCCTTGCTTGTAGCTGGCTAGGCTTTGACCACTGCCTTGGTGCTCTGCCACGGCCGTCTTGACGGGCGATTTGGCGTGCTTGGGCGCAAAGCTCAAAGCCCCCAAAAAGTACAGCAAGAACACGGCCATGGCCGCGCCGGGGATGACGTTGATCACTACAATCTCACGCCATGACAGCGTGGTGAGCAGAAGGCCCACGGCCAGCGGGGCCAATGCGTCACCCACGTTGCCGCCCATGCCGTGTAGCGACAGCGCCATGCCCTTGCGCGAGGGGAACATGCGGCCCAAGAGCGGGATGGCTGTGGGGTGCCACAGGTTGTTGCCCACACCCACCAACATCACGCACACCAGCAGCATCCAGTACTGGGTGCTAAAGCCCATCAGCAGGTAAGGAAAACCGACCCAGAACAGCGCCAACGCCATCAACTGGCCCTTGCGTCCCCACATGTCCACCAACATGCCACCGGGCACATTGGACAGCGCGCCCGCCGCGAACTGGCAGGTCATGACAAAGCCGATTTGGCTGTAGCTCAAACCCATCTCTGCGCCGATCAGCGGCAACAGCATGTAGAAGGTGGCGGGGTACCAGTGGGTGAGGGCGTGGCCGGTGATGATCAGGGCCATGTTGCGGTAGTCCAGGCGGCTGGGGGCGGCGAGGGTGCTCATGCTGCAGCCCCCACCCCTGCCCTCCCCCAGCGGGGGAGGGAGTGAATGCAAATATTCATGACTTGGCTCCTCGGATGATGATCTCGTCGTACAACTTGCGCCACTTCTCGCGTCGGTCCAGGCTTTCCGCCGGATCGACCATCAGGATTTTGTAATTGCGCAATGCCGAGGGCACTTTGGTGTTGGCAGGCAGGTACTCCAGCTCGGCATAGGTGGGCTGGCCCTCTCCCAGCAGGTAGTCCATGAACAGCGCGGCGGCGGCGGGGCGCTGAGCGTGGCGCGTCACGCCCACCGCGTTGGCGCGGGCCACGGCGGGTTGGATCACGACCGAGTCAATCGGTGCGCCTTTTTTCTTCAACTGTTCGGGCATGTAGTTGTACACCGTGAGGGCCATGGGCACTTCACCGGCGGCCACCATATTGGTCAAATTGGTGTGGCCCTTGCGCACTGACACACCATTGCTGGCTGCCAGATCGCGAAAGTACTGCAAGCCTTTGGCCTCGCCCATGGACTGCACCACGGTGACGAACCAGTCGATGTTTTCTACCTCATAGCCCAGGCGACCCTTCCAGCGCGGGTTGAGCAGGTCGGCATAGCTGCTGGGGAGATCGGCCTTCTTGACTGAGCCGGTGTTGTAAGCCTGCACCCAGAGCGAGTAAATGGTGGCGGCCCACTCCTTGTGGGCGGGCACGCTGCCGGGCATCAGATCAGCAAAGTGGGGCGAGGCCGTGGCTTGCAGGATTTTTTCACGGGACAAGACTTCCAGCTCTACCGCACCGGCGTGCACCACATCGGCGTTGTAGCGCTTGGCGCGGGTCTCGCTGATGGTGCGGTTCATCACACTGTCGCCACTGGCGCGCCAGGTGTTGACTTTGATGCCGTATTTCTTCTCGAAGGGCTCGATCAGGGGTTTCAAGTCCTTCTCGGCGATGGAGGTGTAGAGCGTGAGCGAGCCCTCGGCTTTGGCGGCGGCGATGAGTTTGGCCGCGCGGTCTGGGGCGGTGCTGCGCAGCAGGGCGGGGTCGGTGGCTTGCGCGAATACCCCTATTGGCAGGCCCGCGATGACAAAGGCGCAAGCCCATGTGTACAGGCGTCTTCCTGCATGAGCATGGGTCCTCAACATGGTCAAGCTCCTTTGCGGCTGAATACTTCCTCGTACAAACGGTTCCACTTGGGGCCGTCGTCAATGGTGATCTTCGGGTCGGCAAACACCAGGGGCATCTTGTTCAGCGTAGAGGGTACTTTGGTGCTGGTGGGGATGAAGTCGCGCTTGCCCAGAATGGCTTGCCCTTCGGACAGCTCAAAGTCCTGGAACAACACCGCTGCATGCGGGTGCGGGGCGTTGCGCGCCACGCCCACGCCGTTGGGGCGAGCCACCGTGGGGTCGAGCGCGAACCAGTCCATGGGCGCGCCCGCGTTCTTCATTTGCTCAACCTTGTAGTTGTACAAAGTCAGCGCCATGGGTACCTCGCCCGAGGCCACCAAATTGGCCAGCAAGGTGTGGCCCTTGCGCACTGAGATGCCGTTCTTGGCGACGATCTCTTTGAACAAGGCAACACCTTTGGCCTCGCCCATGCTGAGTGCAATACCGGCCAACCAGTCGCTGTCGTCGGCCTCTACCGCGAGTTTGCCCTTCCACTTGGGGTCGAGCAGGTCGCGGTAGGTTTTGGGCAGATCTTCTTTGCGCACCGCCTTGGTGTTGTAGGCGCAGGTGAAGATATTCAGGCGCGTGGCAATCCATTCGCGGTGCGGGCGCACGGCTTGGGGAATCAAGTCCGCCAGGTAAGGCGAGTTGCAGGCCTGCAAAATCTTCTCGCGTGACAGGACTTCCATCTCGGGGCCATTGGTCTCGAAAATGTCCACGTCATGCCGGTTGGCCTTGGCTTCGAGCAGGCCGCGTTGCAGCACCTTCTCAGAGCCTGCGCGCCAAACCTTGGTTTTGACGCCGTACTTTTGCTCAAACACCGAGGTCAACGCGGTGATGTCGTCCACCGGCATGGAGGAGTAAAACGTCAGCGCGCCCTCTTTGCGTGCACCTTCGGCAAGCTTCTTCAAACGATCGGGGCCGGACAAGGCCGCGATGGCCACTGCCGCAGGCTGGGCCTGCGCGCCGCCGTAAGCGCCCACTAGCGCCAGCGCGCCACCGGCTTGCATGAGGTGACGGCGGGTGAAGGCGGGGTGAGTAGAGCGGGTCATGGAGTTCCTAATCAGTTGAGGACAGAGCTGGTTCGCTGCGCGTAAAGCGGACTGTCCCGCAAGGTTTCACGATTTGGGTGGCAGGGTCGGCAGCTCGGTCTCGTAGGCTTCTTCCATGCGGGGTGCCAGGTCGTGCTTGGACAAGGCGTCTGCAAAGCGCGTGCGCACCGCTTGGCTCTCATCGGCGTAGTCGATCTGGTCGCCGCCTATGCGGCGGCTGATCCAGGCCTTGGGCACGCCCTGCGCGTTGCGGATGGACACCACCTCGTGTTTGAACGCCAGGTAGCGGGCCGGTGCTTTGCCGGTGTTGAAGTGCTGGTGCATCCACATATTGGGCGGCACGATCATGGAGCCGACTTGCCAGTCGTACTGGCGCGGCTCTTCGCCCTCGGGCCACATCAGGCTATAGCCTTCGCCACTCAGGATGATGACGTGCGCGCCTGGGCCATGACAATGCGCCTTTTTGTAAGTGCCCACCGGGAACTGGGAGATGTGGCTGTTCATGGAGCCGCGCGCCATGTTAAAGCGGATGTGACCGCCACCGGCACCGCGCTCTTTGGCGCTGATGAGGGGCAGGTTCACCGCGTCGGCGACGAAGTTGGTCTCCAGCAGCAGGCCTTTTTGCTCGCCCTTGCCGCTGAAGTAATCAGGCTCACCGTTGAAGCGGTTGGCAAAGTCGTGCGCGGTGTTAAAGACGAACTTCAGGTCTTCATACAGGTTGATGACGGGCGGGCCGTTGGTCACCGCCACAAAGCGTGCGCCGTCTTTGCCCGAACCGTTGAAATGCTGATGCCAGCAGTTCAGTGGAATAGCGAACAAAGCACCGGCTTGCCACTCGAACGTGATGCGGTGGCCCTGGTCGTTCCACACGGTGGTGGAGCCACGGCCGGACAGCACGTAAATCATCTCTTCAAACAACTGGCGTTGCGGCTCCAACTGCTTGCCCGGTGCGATTTCGCACACATAGCAGTCGTTGGAGGTGCGTGAAGCCTCGTGGTTGATATAGACCCCTTTGCCGCCGCGGCGTGCCCAAGGTTTGAGGTCAACCGTGTTCAGGCTGGGCACATAGTGCGCGCCAATGATGTCCAGGCCCTCAGCGGCCACCCAGCGGGTGTAAGGGGTTTCTTTTTCAGTCGCGAACTTCTGGGCGAGGTCGTTGGAAACGATGGCGTCTTTGGTCATTTTTTGCTGCGCAGATAGGCTTGGATTTTGTCGCCATCCAAGGTGATGGAAGGGTTGAACTCGGGGGCGTTTTCAATTTGCTCCAGATCGTTCAGGCCGCAGTATTTGAAGATGCGGTTGATGGAGGAGATCAGGCGCACCGGGCGGTCCGGGTCGGCGTTGAAGTGCTGGTGAATCGTGTTCGGTGGAATGTAGATCACGTCGCCCGCTTCCCACTCGTAGCGCTTGACTTCGTCTTGCGGCGTCCAGTGGTAGGTGTCGGTGATTTCCACGTCGCAGTCCTGGTGCAGGTCGTAGCCCCGGCCTTCCAGCACATACACGCATTCCTCGGCCAGATGCCGGTGCTTGCCCGACTTGCTGCCTGGGGGAATGATTTGCATGTAGGCGTCCACCGTCTCGATGCGGGTGTTCATCTGCTCGTTGAGCAAGTGCTTGAGCAGGCCTTGGCGGGCCATCTCCCAGGGCATGTCGTTGGGGCGCACCACCTTGCGGCGCTTGGCGTTGTTCGCGGGCTTTTGCTCGGCATCGTCCAGCAGACCTTGGTAGTAATTGCCTTGCTCATGGCCATCGGCCCATACTTTGGATTCGTCCCATGCCATATCAGTAACCTCCTTCGGGGTGGTTGAAGTCTTGTTCGTCGTTGCGGGCTTTGAAGCCTTCGCCGCCGGGGGCGGGCTCACTCGGGCGCGGCTCCACTTGGTGCTGGAACAGCATGTTCATGAACATGTACATGGGCTTGGTCTTGATGACCAGGGCGCGCGCCGGACGCTCATCGCTGGCGTTGAAGTGCTGGTGCACGCAGTTGTTGTGCACCACGGCGATGTCGCCGGCCTGCCAGTCGTAGCGGATGCCGTCATGGATTTCGTAGCCCGTGCCGTCCAGGATGTAGAAGGCCGCTTCGTTCACATGGCCGTGTTTTTGGGAGCGGCCACCAGGGCCGTACTCTTCCAGGTGCATGTGAAAAGTTTGTGTGATGCCGTCTTTGGGCTCCACGTAGTGGCGGCTGAAGGCTTGCGGGCCGTCGTTGAATTTGATGTCGCTGCCCTTGCGCACGCGCGGCATGGCGCGTAGGCGTTTGAGCTCATCGCCCAGGTTGTAAGGGCCCGCAATGGCGCGCACAAAGGTGCGGTCTTTTTTGCTGTGGTAGTGCGACTCGTTAGGCACGGCGTTAGCCGACGGTTCGCTGGTTTGGGTATCACTCATGGGCTGGACTTTCAGAAAGGGAATGGGCAGGGAAATTTAATACAAATGGCCGCGCTTGTCTTCAAGCTTTGTCTTCGGGCTGCGTTTTGAGCACGATGCAGTTGGCCGGGTTGAGCACCACATAAATGGGCGCGCCCACCGGGGTCTTTTGGCTGGGGTGGACGCGGGCCAGGATGATCTTCTCGCCCACCTTGACCTGAAAGTCAAACACCTCACCCAAAAACACCTTAAGGTGAACACTGCCCAGGAAATGGTTGTGGTGATCGACTTGGGGCGGCGTGTCGCTGAGGACGATGTCTTCCGGGCGAATACACACCTGCACGGCTTCGCCCACGCTGAACTCGGGGTTGGCAGGCACTTGCATCAGGCCCAACTCTGAGTCCAGCAGCATCTTGCCGGCCGCTTTGTTAATGTCGCGCACCGTGGCGCGGATGAAGTTGATGCTGCCCACAAAGTCGGCCACAAACTCGCTGGTGGGTGTGTCGTAGATTTGACGTGGCGTGCCGCGCTGCATGATGCGGCCGTTGCGCATTACCGCGATCTCGTGCGAGAGCGCTAGCGCCTCGGACTGGTCGTGTGTGACGTAGATGGTGGTGATGTTGAGTTCACGCTGAATCTTCTTCAGCTCAAAGCGCATCTTCTCGCGCAGCTTGGCGTCCAGATTCGACAGCGGCTCGTCCAAGAGCAAGAGCTTAGGCTCCATCACCAGCGCACGCGCCAAGGCCAAGCGTTGCTGCTGGCCACCGGACAAACGCGTGGCATCGCGATCATGGTACTGGGCCAGTTCGACCGACTCCAACACGCGCATCACCTTGGTGCGAATTTCTTCGCGGCTGTATTTCTTGGCCCCCACTTCCAGCGGAAAGCTGGCATTGGCAAACACCGTCATGTGTGGCCAGATGGCATAGGACTGGAACACCATGCCAAAGCCGCGCTTGTTGGGCGGTGTGAAGACTTTGTTGGCCGAGCTGTACACCGACACGCCATTGACTTTGATGTCACCGAGCGTGGGTTTTTCCAGACCCGCGATGGAGCGTAAGGTCGTGGTTTTGCCGCAGCCGCTGGGGCCAAGCAGGGTGAACAGCTTGCCCTCGGGCACCTCGAAGGACACGTCTTGCGCGGCCTTGACCACCACGCCCTTGTCGCTCACATATTCGGTATGCAGACCACTGACAGTTAACACATTGATTCCTTATCTAATCAGTTGGGGACAGAGCTGGTTCGCTTCGCGTAAAGCGGACTGTCCCGCAAGTTCTCATGCTTCTTTAACGCCAAACTTTTTACCCGCCGCCTGGGCGATGCCCACCAAAATCAGCAGCATGAAAATGAACAGCACGCTGAGCGCCGACAGTTCAACGTACTGGCCGTTTTCCCACAGCTCCCAGATCACGATGGAGATGACTTCATTGCCGGGGCTGTACAGCAGAATGGAGGTGGAGAGCTCGCGGATCGACACGATCATCACGTAAATCCAGCCCGCTATCAGACCCGGCTTCAACAGCGGCAAGATGATGCGGCGAAACACGGTGAACCAGCTCGCGCCACTCATGCCGGCCGACTCTTCCAGATCTTTGTGAATTTGAATCATGGACGTGGTGCTGTAGCGCAGGCCATAGGGCAAGAAGCGCGTGATGTAGGCCAGCAAGATGATCCAGAACGTGCCGTAAATACCGATGTCAAAGGTGAGGTAGAAAATCATGATCGACACACCCAGCACCAAGCCGGGAAAGACCATGGGCAGGGAGGCAATGTTGTCCAGCAGCCAGCGACCTGGGATCTTGGTTTTGACGACAATCCAGCACACCACCGAGGCCAGCAGCATGACGATGGTGGCGGTGGCGATGGACATCCACAGGCTGTTCAACGCGGCTTTGCGAATGGTGTCTGAGCCGAGGATGTAGCGGTAGCCATCCAGCGTGATGTTTTGCAACGCGGCCATGGACGGTGGCGCGTAGAACTTTTGCAGTGAGGACCACAGCAACACCAAAAACGGCAGCACCACGATCAGAAGGAAGTACACGATGAAGATGCCCATCGTGAAATAGCGCCAGCGCCCCAAATCAATGGTGCGGGGGCGAAAACCCTTGCCGGTCATGGTGGCGTATTTGTTGCCAGACGCCGAGATGCGGGCCTGCACATAAATGCCGCCGGTGGTTAGCACCAACAAGATCACCGAGTAAGCCGCCGCCAGACCGATCTGACTCGGGTACTGGTGAATGGCCTGGTAAATGGCCGAGGTGAAGACCTGAATGCCTGCGGGCAAACCCAGCAGCGCGGGCACTTCAAATGACTCAATGGCGCGCACGAATAGGGTCAACACCGTGGCCAGAATGGCGGGGAACACCAGTTTCAAAGTGATGCGGTACAGGGTACTGAACACGCTGGAGCCGCTCATCACGGCCGACTCTTCCAGCGAAGGGTCCATGGCGCGAAAGGCCGAGGACATGAGCAAGAAAGCCATGGGCGAGTAGTGCAGGCCATCAACCCAAATCATGCCCCACATGGAGTAGATGTTGAAGGGCGGTTGATCCAGGCCGAACAGCGACTGCGCCACCATATTGAGCAGGCCAATCTTGGGGCTGGCCAGCATGATCCAGGAGATGGTGAACAGAATGCTGGGGATGATCAGCGGCACGATGGAGAGGGCAAAAAACAAGCGCCGCATGGGCGTGTTGGTTCGCTCGTTCATCCAGGCCAGGGCGGTGCCAATGACAAAGGCCAGAGCCGAACCACCCAGGGCGAACTTGACCGAGTTCCAGAAGATCGCAACCGTCTCGGGGTTGGTGTAGGCCGTGACGTAGTTGCCCAGCGTCAAGGTGGAGGGCGTGGAGGATGTTTCTGGCGTGTGAAAACTCTGCCAGATCATGAAAGAAAAGGGCACCAAAGCCAGCACGGCCACGACCAACAAACACAGGCCGATGATCAGCCACTTGGCGTCGAACCGAGCCCAGCGGGAGGGTTGTGCATTTGCCGGAATTGAAATCTCCACTCAATAATCTCCAAACTTGTATCGCCAGATTGTTCCTTCATATGGAACAATGATCCGCATAAAGGTACACTAAAGATTAGGCGGGAATCACCGCCAACTGTCAAGGCTTGCACTCTCGGGTTTTCCCTTAGTCGTAGGGTGAGTCGATGTTTTCTCACAGGCGCATGCTGGCGCTCCAACGACCCCATTTTCTTTTATACGGAACGCTGTTCTGAATTGAAGGAAATGCAGTAGCATTCGATCACCTCAGTTTTTGAAGTACGCCGCTCATGGAATCCACCTCCCCCAAAGGCTCCCGCTTGTCCTCAGTGGTGGCCGCTGTTCGCGTACTCAAATGCTTCTCGGAGGCTGAGTCCGAGATCGGCATCAGCAGTTTAGCCAAGCGCCTGAGCCTGGCCAAGAGCACGGTGCACCGGCTGGCTGCAACCTTGACCAGCGAGGGCTTGCTGGAGCAAAACCCCGAGTCGGGCCGCTACCGTCTGGGTATCAATCTGTTTGTCATGGGGGCGCTGGTGCGCAGGCGACTCGATGTCTCCAACATGTCCCAACCCTTTTTGCACGCGCTGCGTGAGCGCACCGGGGAAACCGTCAATCTGGCGGTGCTCAATGACACCCATGTGCTGTACCTCTTCAACCTGGAGAGCCGCGAGGCGATTCGCATGCGCAGCTATATCGGCACGCTCAAGCCCGCGTTTTGCACGTCGGAGGGGCGCGCACTGGTCGCCTTTGGTGGTGACGACTTGATCAAACAGGTGCTGAAAGCGCCGCTCATCGCACGCACCCCGCAAACGAAAACCGAGCCCGCCAAGCTGCTCAAGGCGTTTGCTGATGTGCGTGCGGCTGGCTATGCCATTGATGATGAAGAGTCCGAAGAAGGCATGCGCGGTATGGGTGCGCCCCTGCGGGACATCAGCGGCAAGGTGATTGCCTCCATTGGTGTGGGCGGGCCTAGCCAGCGACTCACCCTACGCCGACTGCGCAGCCTCACGCCTGTGCTGCTCAGCACGGCCCAGGCCATCTCTACGCAGTTGGGCTATCGCGCCTGAAGCGGCTCGACTTTCTACGACATCTTTCTTGAATGGACGCTGCTGTGTACGCTGTTCACCTCACTGGTACTGACCAGTCATTTCCCTGTGCGTCTGACGACACGGTGCTACGCGCGGCGCTGCGCCAAGGCATCGCCTTCCCCTATGAATGTAATGTCGGCTCGTGCGGCAATTGCAAGTTTGAATTGATCGATGGACGGGTCAGCTCCCTTTGGCCCGAAGCCCCGGGCTTGAGTGACAAAGACAAGCAACGCAATCGCTGGCTGGGTTGTCAGACCCGCGCGCAGGGAGACTTGCACATCAAGCTGCGCACCCAGGATAAATACCGCCCGCTTCACACGCCTGTGCGAAGCAGCGCGCGCTTGATGTCATCCAGAGCCATCACGCATGACATCTCCGAGTTCAGCTTCGAGCTGGCGCAGCCCATGACTTTTGCCTCAGGCCAGTACGCCTTGGTGCAACTGGCCGGGGTGACGGGGCCACGGGCTTACTCTATGAGCAATGCGGGTGCCAGCGGCACGGCGCTGTCGTTTCAAGTGCGGCGCTTGCCGCAAGGCGCGGGTTCTACCGTGTTGTTTGAGCAATTGCGCGTGGGTGATGCGGTAGAGATTGACGGACCCTACGGCATGGCTTATTTGCGTGAAGACGCGCCGCGTGACATTCTTTGTGTGGCTGGAGGATCGGGCCTGTCACCCATGGTGTCGGTGGCACGCGGTGCTTTTGCCAGTGCGCCACTCGCTGTGCGTCAACTGCATTTTGTGTACGGTGCGCGCGGGCCTGCCGATGTGTGCGGACAGGACATGCTGTCGGTTTTGCCCGGCTGGCCAGAGCGTGGCAGTTACCAAGCGGTAGTGTCCGGCTTGGACGCCGATGCGCCGATGCCCGAGGGCTTGGCGCGCGGGTTTGTGCACGACTGGGTTGATCAAGCCTATGGCGAGCGGCTGGCCGAGATGGAGATTTACTTCGCAGGCCCGGCCCTGATGGCGCAGTCGCTGCTCAAACTCTTGATTGCGCGCAAAGTGCCCATGGATCAGGTTCATTTCGACCAGTTTTATTGAGACGTATTCGGACAGTCATGACAAATAACAACGAGAGCGACGACAAAGCCTTGCACACCATCAAGGATCACCAATACGGCGAGGACAACTTCCACAGCCACGACGGTGATGCCGACCACGACCATGACCACGACGGTGATTTCTCGGGCGACGACCCGCAGCAAGAGTCGCTCTGGCGGCAAGACAATGTCATCTTGCACAGCGTGGGCATTGACGTCGGCTCCTCGGGCACGCAAGTGGTGTTCTCGCGCATTCATTTGCGCCGCATAGCTGAAGACTTGTCCAGCCGCTACGCCGTGGTGGAGCGCACCCCGCTCTACCAGTCGCCCATTTCCCTCACACCGTATTTGAGCGACTCGCTGATTGACGCTCAGGCCCTGGGCAGCATCATCGACCGTGCTTACCGCGCCTCGGGTCTGCACCCGGATGAGGTGGATGCGGGGGCGGTGATCCTCACCGGTGAGGCCATGCGCCGTGAGAACAGCGGTGCCATTGCCGCCGTGCTGGCTGAGCAAGGCGGTGAGTTCGTTTGTGCCACCGCAGGGCACCACATGGAGGCCATGCTGGCCGTGTACGGCTCGGGCGCAGCCAAGCGCTCGTATGACGGCAAGAGCCGCATTCTTAATGTCGATATTGGTGGCGGCACCACCAAACTTGGCCTGGTGCAAGACGGCGAGCTGGTGGCCACTGCCGCCGTGCATTTGGGCGGGCGTTTGATGGTGGTGGACGACCATGATGTGCTGACGCGGCTGGAGCCCGCAGGCCAGTACCTGGCGCGTCAAGCGGGTTTCGAGTGGGCGGTGGGCCACAAAGTCAGCCGTGCGGATTTAGCCAAAGTCGCCAAATGGATGGCCGACGCCTTGATGCGTGTGCTGACGCAAACGTTCAGCCGCGAAGATTTGACGCATTTATTTTTGACCGACCCGATTGAGGACTGGGGCCAGCTTGACGGCATCATGTTCTCGGGCGGTGTGGGCGAGTATGTGTACCAGCGCGAGATGCGTGACTTTGGTGACTTGGGCAAGCTGTTTGGCAGCTCGGTGCGTCAGCGCATTGACTACGGCCTCTTGCCCGCGCCACTCTTGCCCGCCGGTGAATGCATACGCGCCACCGTGCTGGGCGCCTCCGAGTACAGCGTGCAGCTCAGTGGCAACACCACCTTTATTTCCGAGCCGGTCGTGCTCTTGCCGCGTAAAAACCTGCAAGTCATCCCGCTCAATCTGGCCTTGGGCCCGCAGATTAACGCCGATGACATCGCCAAGGCACTGGGCCAGTCTTTTCGCCGACATGACTTGGTGGAGGGTGAGCAGGACGTGGCTGTTTCTCTGCGCTGGTTGGGTGCGCCCTCGTTTGCTCGCCTGTCCGCCTTGGCGCAGGGCTTGCTGCAAGCTTTGCCAAAAACCTTGGCTGACAAACGCGCGCTCTATGTGCTGACCGATGGCGACATTGCCCACAACCTGGGGCACTTGTTGCAAGAGGACGAGCGCGTCAAGAGTGAAGTGCTGGTGATTGATGGCATCACGCTATGGGGCTTTGACTTTGTGGACCTGGGGCGCATTCGCATGCCGTCTTTCACCGTGCCGGTCACGGTGAAATCACTGGTGTTTAACGAAGACCCGCGCGCCCATGGCAAGTCAGACCCGAGCGAGTGGCACGACCATGGCAGTGGCAAGATGCATCGGCACAGCCACACGGCTCAAGCGCACAGCCATTCGCATGAGCACACGCATGACCACGACCATCCTCACAGCCATTCGCATGAGTAGGCGCTGAAGCTTGGCCATCCAGGTCTAAGCAACCAAGGTCGCAATGGCGTTGACCGAATCGATCAGACTAACTTCAAACTCCAAATTTGAAAAATCCAGGCCAAAAGCTTCTTCGAGGTACATGACCAGATTCATCATGGAAAAGGAGTCCAGCAGACCACTGATGAACAGCGAATCATCATCCGAAAATTCGCTTTGTCCGCTGTGTCTTTGAATCGCTTCGGTGAGAAATTCACGCAGCTTTTGTTTCGCAGTGATATCCATTAGAAAACTCCAAATAGGCTCGCCAAAAATCGACCTCGTTCGCTAAGCGTGTGCTTGCGTGACTCGTCACCGAACACATGAAGGCCAACCACAAACGACCACACAAATAAAAATGAGTACGCGCGCCCAAACGGCGTTGACGGCGGGCGAATGCCCCTATTGGCTCGCACCTGCGATAGACCGATGCCCGTGGCCAACACCACGCAATAAAAGGCGTAACTGGTAAAGGTCTCAAGCGCATTGGCCAGCCCCAGGGTTGCCACAAGCCGGATCTCGTAAAAAAAATGCCAGATGGCGTTGCCCACGCCTGCGGCCATGAAGGTCGCAAAGAACATCCTCAAGCGCGGATGACGCCGAAACACCGTGAAAAATGTGGGCATGAAAAATAAATCAACCAAAAGCTCTTTGAAGTAATAGTGAAAGCGGTTGAAGTAGTCCATCAGCGTGCGGGATTGAAGTGGACGCCAGGAACCTCGGGGCAATCTGTAACCGGCCAACCGGGCAATGCCGATGAACAGGGCGGCCCACAGGGCGATATTGAGCGAGTACGTCGTCACCTCCAAAATGAGGGCGAGCCAAGCGCTTGCAATCGGGTGCGCGTGACCCTTCAAAAAAGCATCAATAGCCTCTTGCAGACTGGGTATTTTCAGCAGGTGCTCAGCGGCCCATTCCAGGGCGGTCTTCATGCCGAAAAGGAGGTTGGACCAAACGAGCAGTTTGATGGCTTTGAGCTGGGTGATGCTCAAGTCCCTGGGCGTTTTTGATAAGAACTTGTGTAGAAACGCAGCCCCTTTACCAAACGGCAAGTAGGCAGGACTCCAAAACGGGCGCAGCAGGGCCATTTGCAGCAGTGGCGGGCTGGGTTGCCGCGAGCGCTGATCCATGATGGCGAAAGGTAAAAACCAGACATAAGGGGTCAATACCACCAACAGCGACCACAGCACGACGCGCATCAGACCGTGGGTGACAGAGGCGGTGCTTAGTCCGCACAATACAACCTCCACAAGCAGGAGTGTCACCAAAGGTCGCCGGGCGAGAAAAGACTGGGGATTTTGGCGCGTCACGCAGAGTGCAATCCATGAGCCGAACATGACGATCAGCAGGGACGTGCTGGCCAACAGGGTGGCTGACCAGTTCGCCCCATTTTCCTGCTGAATGACGACGCCGATATCGGTCAGGATGTGATTTTGAGACAAGCTCATTTCCAAAAATGCTGCCACCCAGGTCGCAGTCCACAGGATGGGCGCACGAAGGTTCGGCAGACGGGCCGCCGCCATGGCGGCACTGACGACCCAAACGGATTCCCACCAGGGGAAAAGCGTGGCAGCGGCCATCACAGCGGCTACCCCCATCAGCAGCTTGCCTGTTGCAGTTTGCGCCACGCGGATGACCGCATCACGCTCATCGATGGCGAACCATGTGCGCAGCCGACCTTGAGGAGCAGAGCTGACCGTGCTTGGTGTTGGCACGGTCATGGGGCTTGCGTGTCGAGCAACTGCCGCAGCGCTTTGCGGTCAATCTTGCCGTTGGCGCTCAGGGGCAGCTTGTCCAACGCAATGATGCGACTGGGCAGCATGTAAGGGGGAAGACGCGATTTCAGCGCTTCAAGCGTTCCCAGCGCATCAATGGACTCGGCATGGACAAAACTGACGATGCCGCGCGCCATGCCATCGGCCACAGGCCAAGCCACCGAGCCGACGAGGTCTGAGCCGCACACCATGCGCAGGTGCGCGTCGATTTCCTCCAGCTCAACGCGATAGCCCATCACCTTGACCTGGTTGTCGATCCGGCCCAGGCAATGAAAGCGGCCGAGCTCATCGCACAGGGCCAGGTCGCCTGTGCGGTACCAGCGCCGCCCCTCCAGCAGGGGGAAGCGCGCTGTCGTCAAGACAGGCGCACCGAGATAGCCCTCAGCCAGCTGAGCGCCCGCGATCAGCAGTTCACCGGGCGTATTGCGGGCGACAGGTTGGTCGTTGTCATCCACGACTTGAGCGTCGCTGCCAGGCAGTGGCATGCCAATTGAAATTGCGTCGCGTCCCGGCGTCAGGGCCAAGGGGTTGGAGACGGTTTGGTACAGGCAGAAGACCGTCGCCTCAGTGGGGCCGTACAGGTTAAAGATGAGGCTGTTGGGTGCCGCGCTTTGCCAAGCCGTGACGGTGCTCGCGGGCAATGGCTCGCCACCGAAAACAGTGAGGCGTAGTGTGGCCAGACTGCCCGGACTCAGGACTTTCAGCTGACGCAACATGCCGGCCAATGAGGGGACGGAATTCCAAACCGTGAGCTCTGAATACTTGACGAATTTGACGGCATTCATCACAGTGGTTGCGGGCAAGATGTGCAAAGCCGCCCCGGCCTCCCAGGTTGAGAACATGTTGTGCACTGAAAAATCGAAGCTGAGTTCGCAGGTTTCCAAAGCGCGGTCACTGGCCTGCAAGCCAAGCTGCTGGCAGATCATGGTCACGTAATGCCGGGCGGCGCCTGCGCAAATCATCACCCCCTTTGGGATACCCGTGGTGCCGGAGGTGAAGATGATGTAGGCCGTGTCAGACGCCGTCACCATGGCCGGTGCCGACAGCGTCACTGGGGAAAGTTCCGTGAGTTGGATCAGTGGCTGCTCAGGATTCTCCCAAGCCGTCAAGGGTGGCCGTCCGACATGAAGCACCAGCGGCGGGCAAGCTGTGAGTAAGCGACCGGTCAGCAATTTCAGACCTTCATCGTCAGTGATGATGGCAGACAGGTCGCACTGTTCCAGCAGGCTCAGCATGCGGTCTTGCGGCTGTTTCAGGGCGATGGGCACATAGGTGGCCCCAGCCCAGCACGCCCCCAGCAAAGCCACACAGGCATCGACGCCCCGGGACGCCAGAATGCCAACGCGCGGCACTTGTCCTTCCCGGCGCGGCCAGTCAGGGCTGTCCATCAAGCACGATGCCAAACCTGCCGCTCGCTGAGCGAACTCGCCGTAACTCAGGGTTTGGCCTTGGCTTGCAATCGCTGTGGTTTGTGGACTGTTCAGAGCGTGTTGATAGATGGCTGATGCCAGATTGAAATTTTCAAGCGCAATGGTTTTCAATGAGCAGTCCCTGAGATTTTTTTGTATCCGCGCGTCGCATGGTTGAGCGCAGGGCTACTGGGGTGCTTGTCGCGGTTTGGGTCGCAAACCCGGTGTCACGTCCAACGTCACAGAAGTGTCTTGCCGTTGCAGCGCAAATTTGGCGGCACTACCGGGGGGCAGAGCGGCCACGCCGGAGAGCAGTTCGGAGACGTTGTGCACGGCCTTGCCCGACACAGAGGTCACCACATCTCCCGGACGTATGCCCGCAGCCGCAGCCGGGCCGTTTTGCAGCACGCCGGTGATGATGACGCCTTGCGTGTCGGGCTTGACGCCAAAGGTTTGCGCCAACTCGGGCGTCAGTTCATTGGGCTCCACGCCGATCCAGCCGCGCGTGACGCGACCCTCTTTAACAATGCTCTCCAGCACCTGCTTAGCAGTGGACACGGGGATGGCAAAGCCAATGCCCATGCTGCCCCCGGAGCGGGAGTAGATGGCGGTGTTGATGCCTTGCAGATGGCCGTTGCTGTCCACCAGCGCACCGCCTGAGTTGCCGGGGTTGATAGCAGCGTCGGTCTGGATGAAGTTCTCAAAGGTGTTGATGCCGAGCTGGTTGCGTCCCAACGCGCTGACGATGCCGCTGGTGACGGTTTGCCCGACGCCAAAGGGGTTGCCAATGGCCAGCACTTGATCGCCCACTTGGAGCGTCTCTGAATGGCCCAGCACGATGACGGGGAGTTGGTCGAGTTCAATCTTCAACACGGCCAGGTCGCTGTCGGGGTCGGTGCCAATCACCTTGGCGCGGGCGTGGCGGCTGTCGTTGAGGATGACCTCGATCTCGTCTGCCCCCTCCACCACATGGTTATTGGTGAGCACGTAGCCGCTGGCGCTGACGATGACGCCACTGCCCAGGCCCACTTGGGGGTCGTTGCGCTGGTCACCAAAGAAGAAGCGGAACCAGGGGTCGTTGGCATTGGGGTTTTTGCGCGCGGCCTTGCTGGTGTTGATGCTCACCACGGCAGAGGATGCTTTTTGCGCTGCGGCGCGCAGGCTGCCGGGCGGTGGTGCGGCGCTGGGTTCATGGGGGGCCTGAATCAAGGCCACGGCCCCAGACATCGATGGGGACTTGCCCAGCCACTCGGGCTTGAGCGTGCCGACCACAAAATACGCCGCCAGCAGCACGGTGACGGATTGGGAGAAGAGGAGCCAGAATCGTTTCATGTTTGAAATTGTAGAGCGGCAAGACCGCACAGACAGCCCACAGCCCCCGACTGACCGACAATTAGCCCATGATTGACCGCCAACACCTTCTTCAAACCTTTGACGCACTGCTACAGCCCGAGCGTTTCCGTGACTATGGCCCCAACGGCTTGCAGGTGGAGGGCGCAGCGCGTGTCAGCAAAATCGTCTCAGGTGTGACGGCCAGCCGCGCGTTGATTGAGGCCGCGATTGCCGCGCAGGCCGATGCAATTTTTGTACACCACGGCCTGTTTTGGCGTGGGCAGGACGGGCGCGTTACCGGCTGGATGAAGCAGCGCCTGGCCCTGCTGCTGGCGTATGACATCAACCTGTTTGCCTATCACCTGCCGCTCGATGCGCACCCGGAGCTGGGCAATAACGCGCAACTGGGTTTGAAGCTGGGTCTGCGCGCGAGTGCCCGGTTTGGCGAACAAGATTTGGGGTTTATCGGTGCGCGCACCGAAACTCAGGGGCCGGTGGGGTTTGCCAGCGCCCAAGCGCTGGCAACGCACGTTGAACAAGCTTTGAATCGGCCTGTAACTCTCATCAATCATGCGCAAACAGCTATCAAAAAAATAGCATGGTGCACCGGTGGTGCACAAAATTATTTTGAGGCCGCCATCGCTGCCGGGGCTGACGCTTTCATCACCGGTGAAATCTCCGAGCCCCAGGCGCACCTGGCGCGTGAATGTGGCGTGGCCTTCATCGCTTGCGGCCACCATGCCAGCGAGCGCTATGGCGCGCCCGCAATGGCCGCGCACGTGGCAGCGCAGCTGGGGCTGGCGCATGAGTTCATTGAGATTGACAACCCGGCCTGAGTTCAATATGCCAAGCGCCCACCCAAAACCCATAGCCATCACCCTGGGCGACGCCGCAGGCATTGGCCCGGAAATCATTGCCAAAGCGTTTCGCGATGCGCCTGAGCTGACCCAGGGCTGCTTTGTGGTGGGGGAAGTGAGCACGCTGCGGCGCGCCACGCAATTGATTCAGCGAGCGGGTGAGATGGCGTTGCCGCTGGTCTGGATCGAGCGTGCTGATGAGGCCTTGGCTGTACCTCCGAACTGCATGCCTGTGCTCTCAATGCATGCGCTTGCCACGCCCGTACCCTATGGACACATCAGCGCGCAAGCCGGTGAGTTGGCGGGGCGCTGCGTGGTCTGGGCGGCACAGGCCGCGCTGCGCGGCGAGATTGCCGCGCTGGTGACTGCACCGTTGCACAAAGAGGCCTTGGCGGCGGCGGGGCCGCCTTTCAACGCGTTCCCCGGCCACACCGAGTTGCTGCAGGCCTTGGCGGCTGATCATGTGGGCCAACCAGTGGCCGAGCTGCCGGTGCGCATGATGCTGGCCAACGATGAGCTGCGCACCGTGCTGGTGAGCATTCACATGTCATTGCGACAGGCGATTGAGGCGGTAACGTTTGACCAAGTGCTGCAAACCTTGCGCATCACGCACGATGCGCTCAAGGCTGTGCTGGGTCGCGCACCCCGCATGGGCGTGGCGGGCTTGAATCCGCACGCGGGCGAAGGGGGTTTGTTTGGTCGCGAAGAAATCGACATCATCACCCCGGCCATCGAGGTGGCACGTCAACAGGGCATGATTGTGAGCGGCCCGTGGGCACCCGACACGGTGTTCATGCGGGCGCGCGCTAGGCAGGGCGTGCCGGGTGAGTTTGATGTGGTGGTGGCGATGTACCACGACCAAGGCCTGATCCCGGTGAAATACCTGGGGGTGGAGAAAGGCGTTAACGTCACGCTGGGTTTGCCGCTGGTGAGGACTAGCCCGGACCACGGCACAGCGTTTGATATTGCCGGCAAAGGCGTGGCCGATGCCGCTAGCTTGATTGAGGCGATCCGCATGGCGCGCCAGCTTAGTCGCTGACGCGCCGGGTCAAGGCACTGGTTTATTTCTTCAGGCTGTCGCGGATCTCGCGCAGCAGCACCACGTCTTCGGGTGTCACGGACTCAGCGGCAGGTGCGGCGACCTCAGCGGACTTCATGCGGTTGATCTGCTTGATCATCAGGAAAATGATGAAAGCCAGAATCGCAAAGTTGACCGCCACGGTGATGAAGCTGCCGTAGGCCATGACGGGCACACCGGCTTTTTTCAAGGCGTCCAGCGTCGTGCCCGTGCCTGGGGGAATACTGCCCAGCACCAGAAACAGATTGGAGAAATCGAGCTTGCCGATGACGGCCCCCACGACGGGCATGATCAGGTCGCCCACGACGGAATCGACGATCTTGCCGAACGCGCCACCAATAATCACGCCCACGGCGAGATCGACCACATTACCCTTGACGGCAAACTCTTTGAACTCTTGCAGCATACCCATGTTGAAGCTCTCCAATTCGGTTGATGAAGCCGCGAGTATCACCCAAGCAGCGTCACTCTCCCAAGGATGTCGCTGCTGGCGTGGGATGGGACGGGTGGTTTTCTATAATTGAGTGACTTACTACCGGCTTATGGCCTCGCTCCTGTGACCGCTTTCCCACCCACAAACCCACTCGCCCTGATTGCTGATGACATGCGCGAGGTGGATCGTGTCATTGCGCAGCGCCTGGATTCGGGCGTGCCGCTGGTGGCCCAAGTGTCGCGCTACATCATCTCAGCCGGTGGCAAGCGCCTGCGCCCTGCCCTGTTGTTGCTGGCTTGCGGGGCCTTGGGCTACAAGGGCGAGCAACGCTACAACCTGGCGGCCGTGGTGGAGTTCATCCACACCGCCACACTGCTGCACGACGATGTGGTGGATGACTCGGCCCTGCGCCGGGGCAATGCGACGGCCAATGAGACCTTTGGCAATCCGGCCAGTGTGCTGGTGGGCGACTTCCTGTACTCACGCGCCTTCCAAATGATGGTGGACGCGCAAAACATGCGCATCATGCAGGTGCTGGCCGACGCCACCAACGTCATCGCCGAGGGCGAGGTGTTGCAATTGATGAACATGCACAACGCAAGCTTGGACGAGGCCGGCTACCTGCAAGTCATCCGCTCCAAAACCGCCAAACTGTTTGAGGCCAGCGCCCGTGTGGGGGCGATTTTGGCGGGGGGTGATGCAGAGATGGAAGAGGCCTGTGCCAATTACGGCAATGCCCTGGGCACGGCTTTCCAAGTCATTGACGATGTGCTGGATTACGACGGTGACGCCGCCGTGATGGGCAAGAGCTTGGGCGATGATTTGCGCGAAGGCAAGGCCACTTTGCCCTTGATCGCTGCCATGCAGCGCGGCACGCAGGCCGAGCGCGCGTTGATCCAAAGTGCCATTGAAAACGGCTCGGTCACTGAGTTGGAGGCGGTGATTCGCATCGTGCGCCAGACTGGCTCGCTCGACGTGGCGCGTCACGCCGCAGCGCTAGAGGCCGAGCGCGCCATGGCCCAAGCCAGGCGACTTCCGGCGGGTGTTTATGTGAACAGTTTGCTACAATTGGCCGCACTTTCATTGGGTCGCCAGACTTGATGTTCGACGTCAAAAGTACACATCGGAATGTGGCGCAGCCTGGTAGCGCACTTCGTTCGGGACGAAGGGGTCGGAGGTTCGAATCCTCTCATTCCGACCAATCAATTTCTCACCCATCCCTTGGCCTTTGTTGCATGGCAACGTCTGCTTTCAATTGGCCGGAGCGGTTTCGATTTACACCGATCCGGCAATCGGCGAAGATTGCGCCACCGTTCCCTAGCACTCCACCTACACTCAGCCCATGACTGCTGTCGCCTCTGCCATCCAAAAAGAAAATACCCCCGTCGCATTGCCAGGACTGGGGCGGGCTTTGATCTTGGCGGGCAAATTGGGCCAGCAATCGGCCGAAGAGATTTACCGCAGAGCAGAAACCAAGCGCAGCAGCTTCATTGCCGAGCTGACGGGCTCGGGCATCGTGTCGCCCTACGATCTGGCGCACACCATGTCGGTGGCGTTTTCCGCCCCCTTGATCGACATCGACGCGATTGACCCGCAGCGCCTACCCAAGGGCTTGCTCGACACCAAGATTTGCCAAGACTACCGCGTGGTGGTCTTGAGCCGACGCAACAACCGGCTGTCGGTGGCCACGGCCGATCCGTCTGACCAAGCAGCCGCTGAGAAAATCAAGTTCGCCAGCCAGATGGGCGTGGACTGGATCATTGCCGAATACGACAAGCTGCTGAAATTTGTCGATACCAATTCCAAAACCGCCACAGAGACGATGGACACCATCATCGGGGGCGACTTTGAATTTGACGAGAGCTCTTCGGAACCTATCAATGAAGAAGAGGAGGACAAAGGCTCGGACGTCGATGACGCGCCGGTGGTCAAGTTCTTGCAAAAAATGCTGCTCGATGCCATCGGCATGAGGGCCTCGGATTTACATTTTGAGCCCTACGAGCACAACTACCGCGTGCGTTTTCGCATTGACGGTGAGCTGCGTGAAATTTCTTCACCGCCCATCGCCATCAAGGACAAGCTGGCCTCGCGCATCAAGGTGATTTCGCGCATGGACATCTCGGAAAAACGCATTCCTCAAGACGGTCGCATGAAGCTCAAAGTCAGCGCGGATCGGGTAATCGACTTTCGCGTCAGCACACTACCGACCCTGTTTGGCGAAAAAATCGTGATCCGTATTTTGGATCCGAGCAGCGCCCGCTTGGGTATTGAGGCCCTGGGCTATGAGCCTGAGGAAAAAGAACGTTTGCTCAAGGCCATTGCGCGGCCTTACGGCATGATTTTGGTCACCGGCCCCACGGGTTCTGGCAAAACGGTGTCGCTCTACACCTGCTTGAACCTGCTCAACAAGCCGGGGGTGAACATCGCCACAGCCGAGGATCCCTCAGAGATCAACTTGCCCGGTGTCAATCAGGTCAACGTGAACGACAAGGCCGGTTTGACCTTTGCTGCGGCCCTCAAGTCCTTTTTGCGTCAAGATCCTGACATCATCATGGTGGGCGAGATCCGCGATCTGGAGACGGCCGACATCTCCATCAAGGCGGCGCAGACGGGCCACTTGGTGCTCTCGACTCTGCACACCAACGATGCACCGGCCACGCTGACCCGCATGCGCAACATGGGCATTGCGCCCTTCAACATTGCTTCCAGTGTGATTTTGATCACTGCGCAACGATTGGCGCGACGCCTTTGCCCGAGCTGCAAAGCCCCGGCGGATATTCCAAATGAGGCCTTGCTGGAGGCTGGCTATGACAAAAGTGAGTTGGATGGAAGCTGGCAGACCTACCGCCCTGTGGGCTGTGCAGCCTGCAACAACGGTTACAAAGGACGGGTGGGCATTTACCAAGTGATGCCCATCACGGAGGAAATCCAGCGCATCATTTTGCGGGATGGCTCAGCTCTGGAAATCGCACAGCAATCCAAGTTGGAGGGCGTGCGTTCCCTGCGCCAATCGGGCTTGCACAAAGTCAAAATGGGCATGACCTCGCTGGAAGAGGTTGTAGCCTGCACCAATGAATAAACCCTAAGGAATCCGGTCACACCATGGCAACTGCAAAAACCAAAGCAACCCAAGGCACCAAGGAGATTGTCTTTGAGTGGGAAGGCAAAGACCGGGGCGGCAAGATTGTGCGCGGTGAGATGCGGGCCGCCGGGGAAAACCAGGTGCAGGCCGCCTTGCGACGCCAAGGCATATTGGTCAACAAGCTCAAAAAGCGCAAGATGCGTTCGGGCAAGAAGATCAAACCGAAAGACATTGCCCTTTTCACGCGCCAATTGGCCACCATGATGAAGGCCGGTGTTCCCTTGCTGCAGGCCTTTGACATTGTAGGCCGGGGCAACACCAATGCCAGTGTCACCAAATTGCTCAACGACATCCGTGTTGATGTGGAGACCGGCACCTCCTTGAGCACAGCGTTTCGCAAACACCCGCTGTACTTCAATACGCTGTATTGCAACTTGGTTGAGGCGGGTGAGCAGGCCGGTATTTTGGACCAATTGCTGGATCGGCTCGCGGTCTATATGGAGAAAACCGAAGCCATCAAGTCCAAGATCAAGTCCGCATTGATGTACCCCACGTCCGTGCTGGTCGTGGCCTTTGTGGTGGTGGCGGTGATCATGATTTTTGTGATTCCGGCCTTCAAGGAGGTGTTCACTTCGTTTGGTGCCGATCTGCCTGCGCCTACCTTGATCGTGATGGCGATCAGCGAGTTTTTTGTAGCCTATTGGTGGTTGATCTTTGGCAGCATTGGTGGTGGCATTTATTTCTTCCTGCAAGCCTGGAAACGCAATGAAAAAATGCAGAAGGTTATGGATCGCCTGTTGCTACAGATGCCCATATTTGGCACGCTGATCAACAAGTCGTGTATCGCTCGATGGACGCGTACCCTGTCCACCATGTTTGCTGCGGGTGTGCCATTGGTCGAGGCGCTGGATTCGGTCGGCGGAGCCTCGGGTAATTCGGTGTACCTTGTTGCGACTGAAAAAATTCAGCAAGAGGTCTCAACCGGCACCAGCCTGACGACGGCCATGACCAATGTCAACCTGTTCCCGTCCATGGTGCTGCAAATGTGCTCGATTGGTGAAGAGTCGGGCTCGATTGACCACATGCTGGGCAAGGCCGCTGATTTTTACGAGGCCGAAGTGGACGAGATGGTGGCGGGGCTATCCAGCCTGATGGAGCCCATCATCATCGTGTTTTTGGGCACCTTGATTGGCGGTATTGTGGTCTCCATGTATCTGCCTATCTTCAAAATGGGGCAGGTGGTCTGATGGGTGGATTTCAGAGTTTGGAGGTCGCTCTCGCGGCTGTCTTGGGGCTGCTCATCGGCAGCTTCCTCAATGTGGTGATCTACCGCTTGCCCAAGATGATGGAGCGGCAATGGGCGGCTGAATGCGCCGAGATGTCGGGCACGGCTGTACCTGCGTCTGAGCCCTTCAACTTGGTGCTACCGCGCTCGCGCTGCCAGGCCTGCGGCCATCAAATCCGGTGGTATGAAAACATCCCGGTCGTGAGTTACGTGTTCCTGCGGGGCCAATGTTCGGCCTGCGGTGTTTCCATCAGCCTGCGCTATCCACTGGTTGAGTTGACCACCGCCGCTTTGTTCGCTTTTTGCGCCTGGAAGTGGGGCTTGACCCCAACAGGATTGGTGTGGGCCGGATTTGCCGCATCTCTCCTCACTCTGGCCTTGATCGATTGGGACACGACGCTACTGCCCGATGACATCACATTACCTCTGCTGTGGGGTGGCTTGGTGGCCGCCGCCTTGCAATGGACGACTGCTCCCCTGAACGTGGCGCTATGGGGTGCGGTGGCCGGTTATTTGTCTTTGTGGCTAATTTACTGGGCCTTCAAGCTCATCACCGGCAAAGAAGGCATGGGCTATGGCGACTTCAAACTGTTCGCTGCCCTGGGCGTCTGGTTCGGATGGCACGCCTTGGTGCCCATCATTTTGATGGCCTCGGTGATCGGGGCTATTGTGGGCATTGCCATGAAGTTCAGCACCGGTTTACGCGAGGGAGGCTATGTGCCGTTTGGCCCCTTCCTGGCGGGCGCTGGGCTCACGGCCATGGTGTTTGGCCCGCAAAGCATTCTTGGTTTCATAGGCTTGTAAGCCATGGCGGCACTCACCCGCATTGGTCTGACGGGCGGTATCGGCAGCGGCAAGAGCACAGTGGCCGCGCTGTGGACCCAGGCCGGTGCGGTAGTGGTGGATGTGGATGCCATTTCGCACCAACTCACCGCCACGGGTGGGGCGGCGATAGAGCGAATTCGCCATGAATTCGGCGCCACCTTCATCAGCCCGCAAGGGGCGTTAGACCGCCATGCCATGCGCGCCCTGGTGTTTGAAGATCACACTGCGCGGCAGCGGCTAGAGGCCATCGTTCACCCCTTGATTGGCGTGGAAGTGGCACGCCAGACGCAAGTGACGATAGACCGGTCAGCCCGCTGCATCGTCTATGACGTGCCTTTGCTGGCTGAATCCCACCATTGGCGTGCTCAGGTGGATTGGGTGCTGGTGGTCGATTGCGCACCCGAGATTCAAATCCAGCGCACCATGCAGCGCAGCGGTTTGACGCGACTGGCGGTCGAACAGATCATTGCCGCTCAGGCGAGCCGGGAGAAGCGCTTGCGCGTGGCCGATGGCGTGATCTTCAACACAGGCTTGTCTCTGGATGAATTGGCGCTCGAAGTCGCGCAGATCAGCGCGTTCTTCGGGCTATGATCCGGGCACTGGAAAAATCCGTGTGATCACCTACGAATACCCCTTCAACGAGCGCATCCGCACCTACTTGCGGCTGGAGCATTTGTTCCAGCGCTTGTGGAACTTGGCCGTGCGTGAAGACGCCTTAAGCCACCACTACGCACTGGCCACGATTTTTGAAGTCATGGATGTGGGTGCACGGGCCGATCTCAAGTCCGACGTGCTCAAGGATTTGGAGAAACAAAAGCAAATTCTCAATGCCTACCGGGGCAACCCGGCCATCGCTCAAGGCGTATTGGACGATGTGTTGGGGCAGATTGAGCGTTTGTTTGCTGCGCTCAACGCACTGACAGGCAAAGCGGGCCATGCGCTCACGGAAAACGATTGGCTCATGAGCATTCGCAGCCGCGTAGGCATCCCCGGCGGCACCTGTGAGTTTGATCTGCCCGCCTACTATGCTTGGCAGCATGAGCCTGCGCCGAAGCGCCAGGCTGACCTCCAGCGCTGGATGTCTACCCTCGTGCCGCTGGCCGAATCCATCGCCTTGATCTTGAAGTTGTTGCGCGACTCGGGCATGCCCCAAAAAGTCATGGCCAACGGCGGGCATTTTCAACAGAACCTGCCGCAAGGGCGCACCTTTCACCTGCTGCGCCTGCGGCTCGACCCGGCGCTCGGTTTGATCCCGGAAATCAGCGGCAACCGCCTGATGGTGTCCATCCGCCTCATGCAAATGCAAGACGATGGTCGTCTGCACGCCTTCACTGACGATTCAGCTTTTGAGTTGACCCTGTGCTCCTGAGTCACCATGCCCGAGCCACTTGAGATTAAAGTCCGGCACGTCACCTGTCCCCATTGCCAAGGCGACAGCATTTATGCCAACAGCAACCCCTACCGTCCTTTTTGCTGCGCACGTTGCAAAAGCGGTGACTTTGGGGCTTGGGCCAGTGAAGGCTTTCGCATGCCGGCCGATGCATCGCCTGATGACCTTGAATTTGGCGACCCCAAGCTTCAATAAGTAGTTAAATCGGGCTGTAGCCTTTTGAAACTAGGCGTGAGAAGCTACTGAATGTGTAGCGCCTTTGAAGTTTCGTTCTTCCGCCAGCCACTGTAAAACGGGTATGGTGCCCGGCAAAACAGGGGTAACTTCGACCGGGAGCTGCTGCCAGGCAAACGACTGGGCTTCACGCATCTGCAAGTCACCGCTCCAAGTGCTCACCTTGCAGAAATGCAAGCGCACCAAGGCGTGCGGGTAGTCCACCAGCTCGGTTTTCCAGGGTTGACTATCGGCAATCATGATGCCGAGTTCCTCGTGCAGTTCGCGTCGCAGGGCTTGCGCCACCGTCTCTCCGGGTTCGAACTTGCCACCAGGGAATTCCCAGTAGCCTTCATAAACCTTGCCTTGGGGTCGAGAGGTGAGCAAAAACTGACCATCGGCTTGGATCAACACGCCCACGGCCACATCGGTCACAGGACGATCAGCGCCACCTTGGCGCGGCATATCTGCATCGGCCATCAAAGTGGCCTTAAGGCCTTGTTTAGGCCCTGTCTGAGACATCAGAGCGCGCTGGGGTGTTTACCTGCGTAGTCACGGGCAAACTGGTAGGCCACGCGGCCGCTGCGTGAACCGCGCTCCAGCGCCCAAACGAGCGCCTCAGGCTTGGCGGCCTGGATGGCGGCGGCATCCACGTTGAACGAAGACAACCACTGCGCCACGATGATGAGGTACTCGTCCTGACTGAAGGGGTAAAAGCTCACCCACAGGCCAAAGCGCTCTGACAGGGAAATTTTTTCTTCAATCACCTCGCCCGGGTGCACCTCACCGTCATCGGTATGGGTATAGGTCAGGTTGTCCTTCATGTGCTCGGGCAACAGGTGACGCCGGTTGCTGGTGGCATAGATCAACACATTGGGCGTGGTGGCGGCCACCGAGCCGTCCAGAACGGATTTGAGCGCTTTGTAGCCGGATTCTCCGTCTTCAAAGCTCAGGTCATCGCAAAAGATGATGAATTTTTCAGGGCGATCCGACACGGCTTCCACGATGTCGGTCAGATCGGTCAGATCAGCCTTGTCCACCTCAATCAGGCGCAAGCCTTGGTCTGCGTAGGTGTGCAAACAGGCCCGAATCAGCGAAGACTTGCCTGTGCCGCGTGCGCCGGTGAGCAGCACGTTGTTGGCCGGGAGCGACTTGACGAATTGCTCGGTGTTGCGCTGGATTTTTTCTTTTTGGGGCTCGATTTCTTTGAGCGCTTCCAGTGACATGGCTCCGACGTGCTTGACCGGCTCCAGCGAGCCGTGGCCCGTGCTACGTTTGCGGTAACGAAAGGCGATGGAGGCTTGCCAGTCAGGCGTGCTCAAGGGCTGGGGCAGGATGGATTCGATGCGCGAGATCAACTGCTCGGCGCGCGTCATCAGGTGGAGGAATTGCTCATTCATGGGATTCAAAAACTCAGAAAATTTCAGGAACGGTAATCGGCGTTGATGGAGACGTAGTCGTGGCTCAGGTCGCAAGTCCACACGGTGTCGCTGGCGCTGCCGCGACCCAGGAGTACTCGCACGGTGATTTCGCTTTGCTTCATCACGTGCTGGCCGTCTTCTTCGCGGTAGGCGGGATGGCGGCCCCCTTGAATGGCCACATGCACATCGTCGAGGTACAGGTCAATGCCATTTTGGTCCAGATCGGCAATGCCGGCATAACCGACAGCGGCCAGAATCCGCCCTAGATTTGGGTCGCTGGCGAAAAAGGCGGTCTTCACCAGAGGCGAGTGCGCAATGGCGTAGGCCACTTGGCGGCACTCTTCGCTAGTCTTGCCCCCTTCAACTCGAACGGTGATGAACTTGGTTGCACCCTCGCCGTCGCGCACGATGGCTTGGGCCAACTGGCGGGCCACACCCAGCATGGCGGCTTTGAGCGTCTGGCCCTCGGCGCTGGCCAGCGACTCGATGGGCGCGTGAGCCGCTTTGTTGCTGGCGATCACTACAAAGGAGTCGTTGGTGGAGGTGTCGCCATCGACCGTAACGCGGTTGAAGGAGCCCTCCGCCAGTTCCAGCGCCAGCTGCTGCATCACACCCTGGCTGACGCACGCATCGGTGGCCATGAAGCCCAGCATCGTGGCCATATTGGGGCGGATCATGCCCGCGCCCTTGCTGATGCCGCTGATGTTGATCTGCACACCCGCAATCATCACTTTCGCTCCAAAGGCCTTGGCAATGGTGTCGGTGGTCATGATGCCTTCGGCCGCGCGCACCCAGTGGCTGGGGCTGGCGTCGGCCAAGGCCGCAGGCAAACCGGCCACGATGCGCTCAACCGGCAGCGGCTCCATGATGACGCCGGTGGAGAAGGGCAAAATTTGCGCAGGGCTGAGTCCCAGCAGGTCGGCCAAGGATTGGCAGGTGCTGCGCGCGCGCGCCAGACCCTCTTGACCCGTGCCAGCATTGGCGTTGCCGGTGTTGATGACCATGGCGCGAATGCCTTGGCCTGAAGTACGTGCAATTTCGAGGTGTTCACGGCAGACCTGCACCGGTGCGGCACAAAAACGGTTTTGCGTGAACACGCCGGACACGCTGGCCCCGTCGTCGATCAGGACGACAGTGAGGTCTTTGCGGTTAACTTTACGAATACCGGCTTCGGCAACACCAATGCGCACACCGGCCACAGCCGGGAGGTGCGCAGGATCGGGAGCGGTCAAATTGACGGGCATGAAGGGGCTTCCTTTCTAATCAAATGCGGACAGTGCTGGCCTGCTTCACAAGCTGCGGCCTGCCCCACCAGATGTCAGGCCAACTTACCGTGGCACTGCTTGTATTTCTTGCCGCTGCCGCATGGGCAAGGGTCGTTGCGGCCCACGCGCGGCACGGTACCTGCTTTGTCAAAGGGTGGCTGCTGGGGCGTGGCCCCATCCGTGGTGATAGCCACCTCACCCGTTTCGGTGGGGGCGCTGTAGGTCACGTTGGCAATGCTCTCGCCACGCTGCTCCATGGCGTCTGCCGCTTGCTCCAACTGTTCACCCGACTGAATCTTGACCGTCATCAGCAATTTGGTGACGTCATTTTTCACGGCATCAAGCAACTGGCCAAACAACTCGAAAGCTTCACGCTTGTACTCTTGCTTGGGTTGCTTTTGGGCATAGCCGCGCAGGTGAATTCCCTGGCGCAGATAGTCGAGCGCGCTCAGGTGTTCGCGCCATTGCGAGTCAATGCTTTGCAGTAAAACCATACGCTCGAACTGGGTGAAGTTCTCTGCCCCAACCTGCTCCACTTTGGCATCAAAGATGGTTTTTGCGGCGGTTTGCACCGTCTCCAGTAAGTCTTCATCGGTGATAGCGTTGGCGGCTTGCACCTGCTGGTTCAGCGTCAAATCCATTTGCCATTCCGTCGCAAGCACTTTTTCCAGACCCGTCACATCCCATTGTTCTTCCACCGATTCGGGTGGAACGTACTGGTGCACCAGATCGGTGAAGCAGCCTTCGCGCAAGGAGGCGATCTGGGCCGAGAGGTCGCTCGCATCGAGGATCTCATTGCGCTGCTGGTAAATCACCTTGCGTTGGTCGTTGGACACGTCGTCGTATTCGAGCAGTTGCTTGCGCATGTCAAAGTTGCGCGCCTCGACCTTGCGCTGTGCGCTCTCGATGCTGCGCGACACGATGCCCGCTTCAATGGCTTCGCCGTCGGGCATCTTGAGCCGATCCATGATGGCTTTGACACGGTCACCCGCGAAGATACGCATCAGGGCGTCGTCCAGGCCCAGATAAAACCGGGAGGAGCCAGGGTCGCCTTGGCGACCGGAGCGACCGCGCAATTGGTTGTCAATGCGGCGCGACTCATGGCGCTCTGTGGCGATGATGCGCAAGCCACCCAGGGCTTTGACCTTCTCATGGTCGATGGCCCATTGGGCGCGCACTGCGGCAAGCTTGGCTGCTTTAGCCGCGTCGTCCAAGGATTCATCAGCCTCCACCTCTTGGATGGCTTTTTCGATGTTGCCGCCCAGCACAATGTCGGTGCCGCGCCCGGCCATATTGGTGGCGATGGTGATGACTTTTTCACGACCGGCCTGCGCAATGATGTCGGCCTCGCGGGCGTGTTGCTTGGCGTTGAGCACCTGGTGCGGCAGATTTTCCTTGTTCAGCAACTCGTCAATGATTTCGGAGTTCTCAATCGAGGTAGTGCCCACGAGCACGGGCTGGCCGCGCTCATAGCATTCGCGAATATCCTGAATGGCCGCTTCGTACTTCTCGCGCGTGGTTTTGTAGATGCGGTCGAGTTGGTCTTCGCGCTTGCTCAGGCGGTTGGGCGGAATCACCACCGTCTCTAAGCCGTAAATTTCCTGGAATTCGTAGGCTTCGGTGTCAGCCGTACCGGTCATACCGGCCAGCTTGTTGTAGAGACGGAAGTAGTTCTGGAAGGTGATGGAGGCCAGGGTTTGATTTTCAGCCTGAATCTGTACGCCTTCTTTGGCTTCCACCGCCTGGTGCAACCCATCGCTCCAGCGGCGGCCCGTCATGAGGCGACCGGTGAATTCGTCCACGATCACCACTTCGCCAGCTTGCACCACATAGTGCTGGTCGCGGTGGTAGAGGTGACGCGCCCTCAGGGCCGCATACAGGTGGTGCATGAGGGTGATGTTGGCCGGGTCGTACAGGCTGGCACCCTCGGGCAACAAACCGCCTTCGCTGAGGATGCGCTCCGCGTTCTCGTGGCCTTGCTCGGTGAGGAAGACCTGGTGACTTTTTTCATCCAATGTGAAGTCGCCCGGCTTGGTGACACCCTCGCCGGTGCGCGGATCGGCTTCGCCTTCTTGCAGCGTTAAGCCGGGCACGATCTTGTTGATGGCGATGTAGAGCTCGGTGTGGTCTTCGGCTTGGCCACTGATGATCAGCGGCGTGCGGGCTTCGTCAATCAGGATGGAGTCCACCTCATCGACGATGGCGTAGTTCAGGCCGCGCTGTACGCGGTCTGCTCGCTCATAAACCATGTTGTCGCGCAGGTAGTCAAAGCCGTACTCGTTGTTGGTGCCGTAGGTGATGTCGGCGCGGTACGCAGTCTGCTTTTCTTCGCGTGACATTTGCGGCAGGTTGATACCGACGCTCAAGCCCAGGAAGTTGTAGAGCCGCCCCATCCACAGAGCATCACGGTTGGCCAAATAGTCGTTGACCGTGACCACGTGCACCCCCTGGCCGCTCAGGGCATTCAGGTACACGGGCAGGGTGGCGGTGAGTGTTTTGCCTTCGCCCGTTCGCATCTCGGAAATTTTTCCATTGTGCAGGGACATGCCCCCCATCAACTGCACATCGAAATGGCGCATCTTCATGACACGCTTGGAGCCCTCACGCACCACGGCAAAGGCTTCTGGCAACAGAGCGTCCAGCGTCTCGCCTTGGGCGACACGTTCGCGAAAGGCTTGCGTCTTGCCGCGCAATTCATCATCGCTCAGTTTTTCAAACTGAGGCTCCATCGCGTTGATGCGTGTCACGACGCTTCGGTATTGCTTGAGCAGGCGGTCATTGCGACTACCGAAAATTTTGGTGAGGATATTGGTGACCATGAATGCTCAACTCATCTGCCAATTCTTGCGAACCTGCAAATCAGTGCAATCCTTTTTCAATCAAGGTGAATGAGAGTTGCCACGATGGCGTGACAACGGCTTGGCCGGGCAATTTGCACCGGCTTAACCAAGCCTTAGATTCTACCTTTGCACCTGAGGGCTGGCGGCGACGGCGACGGCGACTTTTTGTGCCGGTGCCAAAGCCAGCTGCTGAGCCGGCAAAGCATGTCCGGCGTTGAGGAATTTTTGTGGGTCTTGAAACACCCCTTGCACCAGCACTTCAAAATGAAGATGCGGCCCCGTGGAGCGACCGGTGTTTCCCACTTCGGCAATTTTTTGCCCACGCTTGATCAAATCGCCATTTTTAACAAACACCCTTGATGCGTGGGCATAGCGGGTGATGAGCCCTTTGCCGTGGTCCACTTCGATCATGTTGCCGTACTGGGGGTGAAATTCCTGTGTCACCACCACGCCACCTGCTGCTGCCTGTATGGGTGTTCCAGGAGACGCTTGGAAGTCAAGACCTGTATGCAGGGCGGAGCGGCCTGCGATGGGGTCAATGCGCCAGCCAAACCCCGAACCCGCATGGACATTGGCAACCGGTGATTGTGTAGGTACGAGCATGGCTTTGATTTTTTGATCAAACAGACGCGACTCCATCACCGTCAGCAGGTCTGTGCGTTGGCCGGAGAGTCGCTCAAGGTCAGCCAAGGTGGACTGAAGCTCTTCCATGGTGAGTGAACGACTCAAGACCAGCGCCCCGCCTTGACCAGGCTTGGTTTTGATCTCGTTGGGGTTGATGCCTGCCAAGCCTGAAACGCGCTCGCCCAAGGACTCAATCTGAACCATCTTGGCTTGCATTTCCCCGAGTTGTTTGGCCATCACGTCCAGGTTTTCACGCATGATGCGATCGCGCTGCGCAAACTCGTCTTTGACCACCAACTTGACCAACGTGCCAATCACCGGCCAGCCTTCACGCGCGCCTTTGAGAAAGACCCAGTGGTACAGGCCAGCAGCCACCAACATCAACGCCAAAGACGCACCCATGCCAGCCAACAACAACTGTTTACCGCTCAGGTGAACTGCTCGGCTCTTGGCGAGCCAGGCATCCGTGATAATCAAGTGCATATGAACATACTCCGCAAGAGCCACTGATGCATCGGCGTGCCCACTCGGTGAGCTTGCAACAGGCGACTCAAGATTCTCCGGTACTGGCCCGGTTGACAGAATTAACGACAGATTCAGTGGCCAGACTCAAGGCCATTGAACCGCTGATTCCTCCACCGCTGCGCTCCGCGATTACCGCTGGACCGATTGATGGACAGGACTGGTGTCTGCTTGTGAGTAGCAACGCAGCCGCCGCCAAAATCCGCCAGAGCTTGCCTGCTCTGATGGCTCACTTGCGCACCAAGGGGTGGGAGATTACCTCAATTCGCTTGAAGGTTCAATCGGTACGAAGCCATAGTTCGTAACAAAAGTGAAATCAATGGTGCCGATTGTCGGAATCGAACTGACGACCTACCGCTTACAAGGCGGTTGCTCT
>CANCDA010000003.1 GCA_947374705.1 Comamonadaceae bacterium
CGCGGTGGCTTGCCCAAGATGGTGTTGTTTGGCGACATCGCTGGGGACGACGCGGACGCTGTGGCGCGCGCCACCAGCGAGGTGGTGCGCATTGCCAATTCGCGCAGTGGCGAGGGCTTTATCGCCATCAGCCCGGAAGCGCGCAAGAAGTTCTGGTTAGACCGCAAGCGCACGGCGGCGATCTCGCGCCACACCAATGCCTTCAAGATCAATGAAGACGTGGTGATTCCCCTGCCGCGCATGGCCGAGTACACCGACGGTATTGAACGAATCAACATCGAACTCAGTCTGGCCAACAAGATCAAGCTGTGCGATGCGCTGGCGGAATTCTTCAGCCAACACAGCCTGCCCCTGGGCAAGCGGGATGACGCCAACGATGCCGCCTCGCCCGAACTGCTGCAAGACCGCGTGGCACAAGCGCAGGCGCTGGTGGCCGAGGTGCGCGGCCTGTGGGCGGGCTGGCTGCAAGGCGTTGAGACTTTGTTCCCGCAGTTGCAAGACCATTCCCTGCGTGCCAGCTGGAAAACCCAGCTGCGTGCGCCTTTGCAGGCCCTCTTCACCGGGGCAGAATTTTTACCGATTCTGGACGAATGCAACGCCATTCACCAGCGCGTGCTCAAAGGCCGCGTCTGGGCCGCCCTGCACATGCACGCGGGTGATGGCAATGTGCACACCAACCTGCCGGTGAACAGTGATGATTACGAGATGCTGCAGGCCGCGCACACGGCGGTCAAACGCATCATGGTGCTGGCACGGTCGCTCAATGGTGTGATCTCAGGCGAGCACGGCATTGGCATCACCAAGCTGGAGTTTTTGACCGACGCAGAGCTGCAACCTTTTGCCGACTACAAGGCCAAGGTCGATCCTGAGGGGCGTTTCAACAAAGGCAAGTTGTTGCGTACCCTAGTTCAAGCTCCCTCCCCCGCTGGGGGAGGGCAGGGGTGGGGGCAGGCGTCAACCTCAGCCCCCACCCCAACCCTCCCCCAGCGGGGGAGGGAGGAAATTACCTACGCCGACCTGACCAACGCCTATACGCCCAGCTTTGGACTGATGGGCCATGAGTCCATCATCATGCAGCAGTCCGACATTGGCGCGATTGCCGACAGCGTGAAAGACTGCCTGCGCTGCGGCAAGTGCAAGCCGGTGTGCTCCACCCATGTGCCGCGTGCCAACCTGCTGTACAGCCCACGCGACAAAATTTTGGCAACCTCACTGCTGGTGGAGGCGTTTCTTTATGAAGAGCAGACCCGTCGTGGGATTTCGATCCGGCACTGGGAAGAGTTCGAGGACGTGGCCGACCACTGCACCGTGTGCCACAAGTGCGTGACGCCTTGCCCAGTCAATATCGACTTTGGCGATGTGTCCATGGCCATGCGCAACCTGCTGCGAAAAATGGGGCAAAAAACCTTCCGCCCCGGTAACGCCGCTGCCATGTTCTTCCTGAACGCGACCAACCCCAAAACCATCAAACTGATGCGATCGGCCATGGTGGGCGTGGGCTTCAAGTTGCAGCGCCTGGCCAATCAGGTACTGCGCGTGGCCGCCCGCAAGCAAACCGCCAAGCCGCCTGCCAGCGTGGGCAAGCCGCCCATCAAGACGCAGGTGATTCACTTCATCAACAAAAAAATGCCGGGCAATCTGCCTAAGAAGACGGCGCGCGCACTGCTGGACATTGAAGACAGCGACTACGTGCCCATCATTCGCAACGCCCAAGCCACTACGGCTGAGAGCGAGGCGGTGTTTTACTTCCCCGGTTGCGGCTCGGAGCGCCTGTTCAGCCAAGTGGGTCTGGCCACGCAAGCCATGCTTTGGCACGCGGGCGTGCAAACGGTGTTGCCACCGGGCTACCTGTGCTGCGGCTACCCGCAACGCGGCTCGGGCCAGCAGGACAAGGCCGACAAAATCATCACCGACAACCGCGTGCTGTTCCACCGCGTGGCCAACACCCTGAACTACCTGGACATCAAGACCGTGGTGGTGAGCTGCGGCACTTGTTATGACCAGTTACAGGGCTACGAGTTTGACAAAATCTTTCCCGGCAGCCGCATCATCGACATCCACGAGTACCTGCTGGAAAAAGGCATCACGCTGGGCGACAAAGGCGCGTACCTGTACCACGACCCTTGCCACAGCCCCATGAAGCTGCAAGAGCCGATGAAGACCGTCAAAGCCTTGCTGGGCGATCAGGTGCTGAAAAGCGAGCGCTGCTGCGGCGAGAGCGGTACGCTGGGCGTGACCCGGCCTGATATTTCGACCCAGGTGCGCTTTCGCAAGGAAGAAGAGCTCAAGCGCGACGAGGCGGCACTGCGTTCGTTAAAACAAGACGGCGAAGCGGTAGTCGGTGAAAAAGACAACATCAAAATCCTCACCAGTTGCCCAAGCTGTCTCCAAGGTTTATCTCGCTATGGCAACGATCTGAACAATGGCTTGTTAGAGGCCGACTACATCGTGGTCGAAATGGCGCGCAAAATCCTAGGTGAGCAGTGGCTGCCCGAATATGTGCAAGCGGCCAATGCTGGTGGAATTGAACGAGTTTTGGTTTGAAATTTTGCGGGACAGACCGCAGCGACACATCGTGCGCCAGCTCTGTCCTCAACACTTTAGAAGGTAATTGTTATGGCAGGTTTGCAATCAGGCGCGCCCACACCGCAAGATTTAACAGTGCATGGGCAATCCAAAATTCTGGAAATTGCTTTCTCAGACGGGGCGAGCTATCGCATCCCGTTTGAGTTGATGCGCGTGTACTCGCCCTCGGCCGAGGTGCAGGGCCACGGGCCGGGCCAGGAAGTTTTGCAAACGGGCAAGCGCGAAGTCGGCATTGTGGATCTGGCGTCGGTCGGCAACTACGCCGTGCAACCTACGTTTTCAGACGGTCACAGCAGTGGCATTTTTTCCTGGGACTACCTGTACTTTCTGGGCTCCCAACAGGAAAATCTGTGGGCCGAGTACCAGGGGCGTTTGCAAGCCGCTGGTGTGGAGCGCGACGCGCCCATGATCGACAAGGCCGGGCACAGTTGCTCCAGCCACTGATCGAAGTGGACATGCCATGAGCAACACGCATTTCGGTTTTGAGACGGTGGACGAGGGCCAAAAGGCGCAGCGCGTGCGCGGTGTGTTCGACTCGGTCGCGCCCAAGTACGACTTGATGAACGACCTGATGTCGATGGGCCTGCACCGCGCCTGGAAGGCCTACACCTTGCTGGTGGCCAACCTGCATGAAGGCGACCGGGCGCTGGACATCGCCGGTGGCACAGGCGACTTGGCTCTGGCCTTTTCAAAGAAGGTCGGCAAGACCGGTCAGGTGGTGCACACCGACATCAATGAAGCCATGCTGCGCACCGGGCGCGACCGCTTGCTGGACGAGGGCGTGGCGCTGCCCACGATGGTGTGTGATGCCGAAAAACTGCCTTTTGCGAGTAACTACTTTGACGTGGTGAGCGTGGCCTTTGGCCTGCGCAACATGACGCACAAGGACGTGGCGTTGGCCGAGATGAACCGTGTGCTCAAACCCGGCGGGAAATTGCTGGTGCTGGAGTTTTCCAAAGTGGCCCCGCCGCTGGAAAAAATCTACGACTGGTACTCGTTCAAGCTTCTGCCCAAGCTGGGTCAACTCGTGGCGGGCGACGCCAGCAGCTACCAGTACCTGGCCGAGTCCATCCGCATGCACCCGGGCCAGGAAGAGCTCAAGACCTTGATGAAGGCGGCGGGCTTCGGGCATGTGGATTTTCACAACATGTCGGGCGGGATTGTGGCCTTGCATGTCGGAATCAAGTGCTAATTCTGGGCTTATGCGCTAATGTTCGGGGTGGAGAATCGTGCAAGCTGCCTTCCAGGGCTTGAATTGCGCGTGCAGTGCCCTCAAGTGACGGTTCAATACGTGCCGTAAATAGTTTGATTGGAGACAAATCATGAAAATCTGGACTTTGGTTTTATCGCTGGCCTTGGGCCTGGGCAGTGTCACCGCAGAGGCCAAGCGCCTGGGCGGTGGCGGCTCCACGGGCAAGCAGTCCAGCAATGTGACGCAGCGTGAGGCAGCGCCCGCGCAAAATGTGGCCAAACCCGCTGCGGCCCCTGCACCCGCACCGGCGGCGCAGCCTGCCAAGCGCCCTTGGGGGGCCATGCTGGGTGGTTTGGCGGCGGGTCTGGGTCTGGCTTGGTTGGCTCACTCCCTCGGCATGGGTGAAGCCTTTGGGCAGTTCATCATGATCGCCTTGGTTGTGATGTTGGCCATGGTGGTCATTGGCTGGTTCATGCGCAACCGCCGCGCCGCAGCCGCGCAAAACAACAGCCCGTTTGCGTTTCAGGGCGCGGGTGCAGGAGGAGTGGCAACGCCAAGCCAGTACAAGCCACAGAACGTGGGCAATGACGCTTCGGCGCGCCCTTGGGAGTCCAACTCCACGCACTTCCACACGGACGATGTCAAGCAAAATTCTGGCAGCATGATCGGCTCAGCGCTGGGTGGCTCGCAGGTCTGGGGTGTGCCGGCTGATTTCGACACGCCGGGTTTCCTGGCTGCAGCCAAGGCCAATTTCGTAACCCTGCAAGCCGCCTGGGACAAGTCCGACATCAACGCCCGGCGCGTGATGATGACGGACGACATGCTGCGTGAAATCCAGTCCCAACTGGCCGACCGCGAGAGCCACACGGGTGGGCCTGCCAACCACACGGGCGTCGAGATGCTCGAAGCCCAGTTGCTGGGCATCGAGGACACCGGCGCTGATTACATGGCTAGCGTGGAGTTCTCCGGCATGATCCGCGAAGAACCCTCAGCAGGCCCAAGCCCGTTCCGTGAAGTGTGGAACATGACCAAACCCAAAGACGGCAGCCGGGGCTGGCTGGTGGCCGGGGTACAGGCTTTGCAATAAGCCGCTCGGCTTAACGTAGGTTCCGGGGAAATCCGGGGAATAATTGGGGACTATGGCAACACAGTCCCCTTTTTCATTCTTGGAAGATTTTCTTCAAAAGAGCAGCGCCAATTTTCAACCCCCTGCGTGGGTGGTGGATGAAACCCAGCGGCGCATCGTGTTGCTGCTCAACCACATTCTGATGCAAGAGCCTGAGGCCACTCGCCGTCTGGCGCGGCAAAAGGGTTTGACCGTACTGTTCCAGTGGCGCGTTTTCACACTTCAGTTGGTGGCCACACCGGCAGGCCTGCTGGACCGCGCCGCGCCGTCCCATGTGCCTGATTTGACCTTCACACTCACCGAGTCCTCCCCCCTGACCATGGCGCAAGGCGTAATGCGCGGTGACAAGCCCGCCATTCAAATCGTGGGAGATGTGCAACTGGCGTCCGAGGTGAATTGGTTGATTGAGAACGTGCGCTGGGATGTGGAAGAAGACCTCTCGCGCATCGTGGGTGATGCCCCAGCGCACGCGATGGGGCAGGTGGCGCGCCGCATGGTGGCCGCGTTGCGGGAGTTTGTCGCCCGCAGGCCGGGGCAAGGTTCATCCAAGGGGCTTTCGACATGAGGCGTGTTTTTCGGGGCGTGTTCATCGTCTGGACCGTGCTGCGCTTCGGTTTGGACGAGTTGGTACTCAATAGTTTTGAAAAACCTTGGCTGCGCTTGCTGGCACGCATTGTCTCGTTTGGGCGCAATTTGGAAGCCCCGCGTGGGCAACGCTTGCGCGAGGCGCTGGAGCAGCTCGGGCCAATTTTCGTCAAGTTTGGCCAGGTGCTCTCCACCCGGCGCGACCTCATGCCCGAAGACATTGCCGATGAGCTGGCGCGTTTGCAAGACCGGGTGCCGCCGTTTAGCTCGGACGTGGCGGTGGCCATGATTGAGCGTGCGTTTCGCAAACCCTTGAATCAAATTTTCGAATCGTTTGAGCGCGAACCGGTGGCCAGCGCGTCCATCGCCCAAGTGCACTTTGCGATGCTCAAAGACAGCCATGGCGCGGTGCGCGAGGTGGCCGTCAAGGTACTGCGCCCCGGCATGCTGCCCGCCATTGAGAAAGACCTGAGCCTGATGCGCATGATGGCGGGCTGGGTGGACAGTCTCTCGTCGGACGGCAAGCGTCTCAAGCCGCGCGAGGTGGTGGCCGAGTTTGACAAGTACCTGCACGACGAGCTGGATCTGGTGCGTGAAGCCGCCAGCGCCGCCCAATTGCGCCGCAACATGGCCGGGCTGGACTTGGTGCTGATCCCCGAAATGATTTGGGACTACTGCGCCACTGACGTCATCGTGATGGAGCGCATGAAGGGCATCCCCATCAGCCAGATAGCACGACTACGGGAGGCCGGGGTGGACATCCCCAAACTGGCGCGTGATGGTGTGACGCTGTTTTTCACCCAGGTGTTTCGCGATGGTTTTTTCCACGCTGACATGCACCCCGGCAACATCCAGGTCAGCATTGATCCCGCTACCTTTGGCCGCTACATCTCGCTCGACTTTGGCATCGTCGGCACGCTCACCGAATACGACAAAGAGTACTTGGCGCAAAACTTCACCGCCTTCTTCCGGCGTGACTACAAGCGCGTGGCGCAGTTGCACATCGAATCCGGCTGGGTGCCTGCGCATACCCGGGTGGACGAGCTGGAGGCGGCCATCCGCACCGTGTGCGAGCCTTACTTTGATCGCCCCCTGAAAGAGATTTCATTGGGCATGGTGCTGCTGCGCCTGTTCCAGACCTCGCGCCGCTTTCAGGTAGAGATTCAGCCGCAGCTGGTCTTGCTGCAAAAAACCCTGCTCAATATCGAAGGCTTGGGTCGTCAGCTCGACCCTGAACTTGACCTGTGGAACACCGCTAAACCGTTTCTAGAGCAATGGATGATGGATCAAATCGGCCCTAAAAAACTCTGGGAACAACTCAAAGAGCAGGCCCCTCGATACGCCAAGATGCTGCCAGAATTGCCACGGCTTCTGCACGACTACCTGGCACACCGACCGTCGGATGTCCAGCGCGAATTGCGTGAGCTGCTGGCCGAGCAGAAGAGAACCAACAAGCTGCTGCAAGGCCTGGTGTATGGCGGCATTGGCTTCGTGCTGGGCTTGATCGTGATGCAGCTCGTGGTGCGGGTGCAGTTGTTTTGACGAGATGACACCGTGCTACTGACCCTGGTCATTGTTTATCTGCTGGTCACCATTGCCATTGGCCTGATCGCTGCCAGGCGCGTGAAGAGCTCGGCTGACTTTGCCATCGCCGGTCGGCGCTTGCCGCTCTTCATGATCGTCACCACCACCTTTGCCACTTGGTTCGGCTCGGAGACGGTGTTGGGCATTCCGGCCAAGTTTGTCAACGGCGGTTTGAACAGCGTGGTGGAAGACCCGTTTGGCGCAGGTACTTGCCTGATATTGGTGGGCCTGTTTTTTGCCGGCAAGCTCTACCGCATGACGCTGCTGACCATCAGCGACTACTACCGCGAGCGCTACGGCCGCACGGTAGAGGTGGTGTGTTCGCTCATCATCATGCTCAGCTATTTGGGCTGGGTGTCGGCGCAGGTCACGGCCCTGGGCTTGGTGTTCAATGTCTTGTCGGCGGGCAGCATCAGCATCCCTTTGGGCATGGTGATTGGTGTGGTCTCTATCCTGGCCTATACCCTGTTTGGTGGCATGTGGTCGGTGGCGGTGACGGACTTTATCCAGATGATTATTCTGGTCGTGGGCTTGAGCATCCTGGCGGTGTTTGCCGCTGACATGGCCGGCGGGGCCGACAAGGTGGTGAACCTGGCCCTGAGCCGTGACCTCTTCAAGTTCTGGCCCGAACCGAGCTTCAAAGACATGGTGTTTTTCTTTGCTGCCGCCATCACCATGATGCTGGGCTCCATCCCCCAGCAAGACGTGTTTCAACGGGTGATGTCGGCCAACAGCCCGACGGCGGCGACCCGTGGCCCTGTGATCGGCGGTATTTGCTACATCCTGTTTGCCTTTGTGCCCATGTTTCTGGTGGCCAGCGCGCTCGTCATCATGCCTGAGCAAACGGCGCTGTTGCTCAAGGACGACCCCCAAAAAGTGCTGCCCACCCTGGTGCTGGAGAAGATGCCCTTTGTCATGCAGGTGCTGTTTTTTGGGGCCTTGCTGTCGGCCATCAAATCATCCGCCTCAGCCACCCTGCTGGCCCCCAGCGTGACCTTTGTGGAGAACATTTGGCGTCAATTTCATCCGCGCATCAGCGATCAGAAAGAACTCAAAACCATGCGCATCACTGTGCTGGTGTTCAGCGCTCTGGTCTTGACTTACGCCATCGCGATGCAAGGCACCTCGATTTACGAAATGGTGTCCGGGGCTTATCAGGTCACCTTGGTGGGGGCTTTTGTGCCGCTGGTGTTTGGGTTGTATTGGAGACAGGCCTCGACCCAGGGGGCGATCTTTTCTATCGTGCTGGGCGTGCTGACCTGGGTTTTGTTCATGATCACCCCCGCCGGCGCAGAGTTTCCGGCACAACTGGCGGGCGTTTTGGCTGCGCTGGTGGGCATGTTGGCGGGTTCGCTTGGCCCGCAGGCCATTGTCAATCGACAGGCCTCACACCATAAGTTGGCTCTGAAGATTTAATTTCGAACAAGCGGCGCAGTAGGCGCATCCCGTTTCGCCCCCCTCAACCTGAAAGAGTCTGCGCCCGTGCTTGAAATTTTGTCAGTCACCTTTCCCTTCTTTGCGCTGGTGCTGTGCGGCTATGTGGCCGCGCGTCGCAGCATGCTGCCACTGGAGGCCATCTCGGGCCTGAACGGCTTTGTGCTGTTTTTTGCCCTGCCCTGCATGCTCTACCGCTTTGGCGCCACCACACCGATTGCGCAATTGCTGGACGCCAGCGTCTTCTTCACCTGGCTGCTGTGCGCACTCACCATGGTGGGTTTCACCATCGCGGCCAGCATGAACCGGCGCATCGCCTGGAACGACGCCTCTTTTGGCGCCCTGGTGGCGGCATTCCCCAACACCGGCTTCATGGGCGTGCCGCTCTTGATCGCGCTGCTGGGCGCGCAAGTGGCCGGGCCGATGATCATCACCATCGTGGTGGACATGGTCATCACCACCTCGTTGTGCGTGGGCTTGTCGCGCCTGGACGCGGCCGATACGCATGGCATGGGTGTGGCCATGCGCAACGCGCTCAAGGGCATGTTGTTCAACCCCATGCCTTGGGCGATATTGGGGGGGGTGCTGGCCTCGGCTTTGCAAGTGAGCCTGCTCGGTCCGGTGGAGAGAACGGTTTGGTTGCTGGCCGATGCCGCCTCGCCCACCGCGCTGTTCACCATTGGCGCGGTGCTGGCGCGTTCACAAATGCTGGCCGCACAGCACGATCACCCGCCCATCCCTCTGCGCGACTACGTGCCGGTGGCCTTGCTCAAACTTTTCTTGCACCCGGTGTTGGTGTTGTTGGTGGGCAGTACGGTGATCCAGATGGGAGTACCCTTGGATCGATCCGCCTTGACCGTGATGGTGCTGGTTGCCGCCCTGCCCAGCGCGAGCAATGTGTCATTGTTGGCTGAGCGCTTTGGGGCAGATAACGGGCGCATTGCGCGGATTATCTTGGTCTCCACGGCGGCGGCATTTTTCACGTTTTCCGGGGTGGTGAGGATCGTGGTTTGAGTTTCTTTAGTGGAATGACGCGTTCACAAACGCAAGGAGATAGCAATATGAAATATCAGCTTCAAAAAATAGCGACGGGCTTGGTCTTGGGTGTGGCCTCGTGGCTAATGCCTTGGTGCGCAGGCGCGCAGACCATCGTGGACGCGGCCTATGTGCAGGCGGCGCTGCAACGTAGTGTTCAGGTGTGGGACGTGCGCGATGCGCGTGACTACGCCAAAGGCCACTTGCCCGGTGCACTGAGCCTGGGCGACGCCGCATCCCTCCTGCGCGACCCCAATTCAGAAGACTTCATCCCCACACCCCGCATCGAAGCCTTGCTCGGCGCGGCCGGCATTGACCCCGCGCGCGAGACCGTGGTGTACGGCGCGCGCGGCACCTGGAACGCGTATTTCGGGCGCTACACCTTGCGCTATTTCGGTGGCAGCCGCGTCAGCGTGATGCATGACGGCCTGGAGGGTTGGCAGGCGGCGGGCTTGCCGGTCTCAACAGCCGCAGCACCCACGGCAAGCTTGCAACTCAAGCTCACGTCAACGCCCGAAGTGGCGGTGACAACCGCCGAGATGATCAAGCGGCTCAACAGCCCCGCCGTGCAGGTGATTGATGCGCGCACGCCCAAAGAGTTTTCGGGCGAAGACATCCGCGCTCTGCGCGGTGGCCACATCCCCGGTGCGGTCAATATTCCCTATGAGCAAAACTGGGTGGACCCGGACACGGTGCAGAAACTGGCCAAAAAGCAGGTGAGCGATTCACGCGGCATGGCGCTTAAATCGAGCCTGGATTTGAAAGCCTTGTACGCCAAACTGGACCCGGAAAAAGAGACCGTGGTGTACTGCCAGTCTGGCGTACGCGCCTCAGAGACGGCGGGCGTGCTGGAGCAACTAGGCTTTAAAAACGTGCGGGTGTATGACTCGTCTTGGCTGGGCTATGGCAACCAGTTGGATGCACCGGCCAATAACGCCACCGTCTTCAATGTCGGCGCCCTCAATGGCCGCATGGCGGCCATGCTGGCGCGCATTGATGTGCTGGAAAAAGAACTGGCTGCGGCGAAGAAGTAGGGATTGAAGTAGGGGGTTAAAACCGCTCATGCGGCTGCAAGTAGCGCCATTGTCCCACCGGCAAATTCCCCAGCATCACATGGCCAATGCGCACGCGCTTGAGGCCCACCACCTTCAAGCCCACCAGCTCGCACATACGGCGAATCTGGCGTTTTTTGCCTTCAGTCAACACAAAGCGCAGTTGCTCGGGGTTTTGCCAGTCCACCTTGGCGGGCTTGAGGGCTTGGCCGTCCAGGCTCAGGCCGTGGCGCAGTTGGGCCAGCAGGGCACGGGGGAAAACGGCTTGCACATTGGTGGTGACCGGGTCGTCATCGTCCATGCGAACCAACTGGCTGGGTTGCGCGTCCACCTGGTTCAGGCCGGTGTAGTTGACGCGCACCAGGTATTCTTTTTCCATCACCGAGTCTTCACCGATGAGCTGGCGCGCCACACGGCCGTCTTGCGTCAGCACCAGCAGGCCGATGGAGTCAATGTCCAAGCGTCCAGCGGGCACCAGGCTTTGCAGCTGCTTGGGGTGAAAGAAAAAGCGCGCGTTGTCATCGACCCAGCGGTTTTGCGGCTGTACCAGGGTGATGGCGGGCAGGTGGCCGTCTTCGGCCTGACCGCTCACGATGCCGATGGGTTTGTTCAGCAGAATCGTGACCTGGTTGGCCTGCTGGCCCTGGGCCTGCTTGGTGATTTCGATCTTCACATCTGGCCCCACCTGCATGCCCATGGTGGCGACTTCGCCGTTGACCTTGACCCAACCTTTGGCGATCCACTCATCGGACTCGCGGCGTGAGGCCAGACCGAGTTCGGCCATGCGCTTGTTCAGGCGCATGGTGCCGGACTCGGGGTTTGAACTCGGGCCCGTTGTGCGTGGCGCGGCCCCTGCGGGTTTAGGTACACGGCGGAATTGGGGGCGGGGGGCTTGTGAGGAATCGTCGGTCATAGAGGGTTGATTTTGCAACAGCTTGACTCACTTCCGATGCCTTTATCCGTCGAAACCCTAATGACAGGGGCTAAGTCCCGGCCCTAGAATGGCCCCGCTGCATAGCCGCATCAGTCGTGCGACCAGCGATCAACACACCAAGGAGACAGACAACATGCGACTTCAGACCCTTCTGAGCACCGCCGTCCTGGCCAGCCTCGCCAGCACCGCTTTCGCTCAACAAGCCCCCGCCCCAGCAGCGCCCCCTTCTTGGAAGCAAGGCATGGCCGCAGAGCAAGCCCAATCGGCACTGCACCCCTTCCCCCCGCACATGACCGGTCGCGCCGTAGCCGATCTGCCTGTGGGCAAGCTCAAAGCCCCTGCGGGTTTCAAGATCGAAGTTTGGGCCGAAGGCGCGCCCGAGGCGCGCTCGTTGGTGCTGGGCGACAAAGGCACGGTGTTTGCCAGCAATCGCAACCTGTCCAATGTGTACGCCATCATCGACAAAGACGGCAAGCGCGAAGTCAAAACCATTCTGAAGGGCAAAAAAGTCCCGAACGGTTTGGTGTTTGACAAAGGCACGCTGTATGTGGCCGAGCGCAACACCATCACAGCCTACGACAACATTGAAGCCAATCTGGACAACCCAGGATCGGGCAGGGTCGTGATCGACAATCTCGATCCGAACAACGCGGCTGGTCACTTCTGGAAGTACATGGTCATGGGCCCGGATGGCAAGCTGTATTTCAACATCGGCTCACCGCAAAACATCACCATGCCCACCTACAACGAAGCCTCCATTCTTCGTGTGGACCCCAAGACCGGTGTGATGGAAAACTACGCACAGGGCGTGCGTAACTCGGTCGGCATGGCCTTCCACCCTGTCACCAAGCAACTCTGGTTCACCGAGCATGGCCGTGACTGGATGGGCACCGATTTGCCGAACGACGAACTCAACGTCGTCACGAAGAAAGGGCAACACTTCGGCTTCCCCTTCTGCCATCAGGGCGACATCTTGGATCCGGTCTATGGCCCAGGTCGTTCATGTGATGAGTTCACCCCGCCCGCACTCAAGTTGGGCGCCCACATCGCACCATTGGGCGTGAAGTTCTACACCGGCAAAATGTTCCCAGCCGAGTACAAAAACAGCATGCTGATTGCCCAGCACGGTTCCTGGAACCGTGACCCCAAGCAGGGCTACAACCTGATCCGCGTGACGGTCGATGCCAAGGGCAAGGCCACCAAGCACGCCTTCATTGACGGCTTCTTGGAGAATGACCGTGCTGATCCACCCATGTGGGGCCGCCCTGTTGACGTCTTGCAGATGAAGGATGGCGCCATCCTGTTCTCTGACGACTTCAACGGCATCATCTACCGCGTGAGCTACAGCAAACCTTAATTTCATGACATCACTCCAACCCACGCGCTCACTGAGCGCGCGGCGCTGGACACAAACGGCGGCCCCGAAACTGGCTGCTGTTTTTGTTCTTGCCGCACTGACTGTTTTGTCCCCACTGGCCCAGGCAGGTGTGGAAGAGGGCCGCGTGAAAGCGCAGGTCTGCATCGCCTGCCATGGGGCAGACGGCAACTCCGTCATCCCCACCATTCCTTCTATTGCGGGCCAGCCGAAGCAGAACATCGTGACCGCGCTGTTCATGTTCCGCGAAGGCCGCCGCAAGAACGCCATGATGGAACCTTTTGCTGAGAAGTTGAGCAATGCCGATCTGAATGATTTGGCGGCTTACTTCAACGCGCAAAAAATGACGCCCCCAACGGGCCAAGCCTCAGCCGACATTGTGGCCAAAGGCCGCGAAGTGACGGTGCGCAACAACTGTGTGGCCTGCCACACGCCCACCATGGCCGGGCAGCAGCACATCCCGCGTTTGGCGGGGCAGCACAAGGCCTATTTGCTCGCACAGCTCCAGGCTTTCAAGGCCGGTACGCGTGGCGACATGGACGGCACCATGACCTCGGCCGCGCAGGGCTTGGCGGTGGGTGAGCTGGAACTGCTGGCGGAGTATTTGTCCACTTTGCAGTTACCGTAAACCGAGAGGCTTGAGAGGGGATGACCATGCAACACAAAGTGCTGAAAAGCACGTTTGAATTTTCTTCACAACTTCGGCCTGTGGTTCAGGCTTTAGTGCTTGCGGGTGTCATCGCCCCTTTTGCCCTGTATGCGCAAACGCAAACACTGGAAGGCATGGTGATCTCCGCCACGCGTTCCGCGCAGCGCAGTTTTGACACACCCGCCGCCATCGAGTCGGTGGACCGGGACACGATTCAAAACGCGGGGCCGCAGGTCAATCTGTCAGAAACCCTCAACCGCGTGCCGGGCCTGACGATTTTGAATCGGCAGAACTACGCGCAGGACTTGCAGGTGTCGATCCGCGGCTTTGGCGCGCGCTCGGCCTTTGGCATCCGGGGTATTCGGATCTTGATCGACGGCATCCCGGCCACCACACCTGACGGGCAAGGTCAGGGTTCCTCCATCAGCCTGCCGTCCACCGAGCGTATCGAGGTCTTGCGCGGCCCACTGGCGCTGATGTATGGAAACTCCTCCGGCGGGGTGATCCAGGCCTTCACGCGGGAGGCCCCTGAGAAACCTGAGTTCGACGCCCAGTACTACGCGGGCTCCTTCGGCATGCACCGCAACGACTTGCAGTGGGCCCAACGCATAGGCGGGGTGGGCCTAGTCGCCGACTACAGCACCTTTGACACCAACGGCTACCGCGACAACAGCAAGACTGAGCGCAAACAGTTCAACGGCAAGCTCAGCTTTGGCCCGGACGAAAAAACCCGTGTCAACCTGGTGTTCAACCAATTCGACATGCCATTGGCGCAAGACCCACTGGGCCTGACCGCCGCGCAATTGGCCACCAACCCGCAACAGGCGGGCACCAACGCCATCAGCCGCAACATCCGCAAGACAGTGCTGCAAAACCAGGTCGGCTCCGCTTTGACGCATACGCTGGATGCAGACCGTTCTCTCATGGCACGTGCCTACTACGGCACACGCGATAACCTGCAATACCAAGTCGGCATTGCACCCGCCACACCCAACGGCGCCTGGGTCGGCCTGAACCGCGACTACTACGGCCTAGGCCTGCAGTACAACGCCAAGACCGAGATTGCAGCCACGCCCGTTCGCTGGGTGGCGGGCTACGAGTTTGACCGCTCACGCGAAAAGCGCCAGGGCGGCGCGGCGGCGCTGGGTGAGAAGACAAGCACCACGCGCGACGAAATCAACCAGGCCGAAAACAGCGACCTCTTTGTGCAGGCGACGGCCTTGGCCTCTGAAAAAATATCGCTGATCGGTGGCCTGCGCTACAGCACCGTGCGCTTGGTCAGCGATGACAACTATCTGCTCGACGGCAACGGCTCAGGCAACACGTCCTTCAATGCCGCTAGCCCCGTGCTGGGCGTCACCTGGCATGCCAGCGACGCAGTCAACCTTTACGCCAATTACGGCAAAGGTTTTGAGACCCCCACCCTGGCCGAGATGGCCTACAACGGCGCGGGCACACCGGCCTTCAACACCGCGCTCAATGCGTCCAGCAGCCAACATTACGAGCTGGGCGCGAAGTGGGCCCCCAGTGCCCGCTCGCGGCTGGACTTCACCCTGTTCCAGATCAACTCCACCGACGAGATCGTGGTGGCCAGCAGTTTGGGCGGCAACTCCACCTTCAAGAACGCGCCGGGTACCAGCCGCAGCGGCTGGGAGCTGGCGGGGCACACCTTGTTCGGCCCCCACATCAGCGGCACTTTGTCTGCATCCATGATTGACGCCCAGTTCACACAAGGCTTCACCTCGGCCAGTGGGGCCACACCCGTCACGGTGGCGGCGGGCAACAAAATCCCCGGCATCCCGCAAAGCTTTTTGTTTGCTGAAGTGCTCTGGTCTAGCCAAGCCATGGAAGCCGCCAAACGCACACGCAGCCTGAGTGGCCTGGGCACACGCGCGGGCGTGGAGCTGGTCAGTGCAGGCCGGCTGTATGCCAACGACACCAACACGGCAGCAGCCGACGGCTACACCACGCTCAACCTCAAAGCCAGCCACGGCTGGGCCTTGGGCAAGGGCAGCTTGACGGCTTATGGCCGCATCGACAACGTGAGCGACCAGCGTTATGTCGGCTCGGTCATCGTCAACCAGGCGTCGTCTCAGTTTTATGAGCCCGCGCCCGGTATCAACTGGACGCTGGGCTTGCGCTTGATGATGCCGCTGTAGGCGCGGCATGTTGTGGGCGTAGCCTCCAGCGCTCAGTGCAAGAGAATGCCGCCTCGGTTCGTGCTCTTGCCCGCACGTGCCGGGGGCACGCACAAGCCGCACACATAGTGACGCGCATTCTCATAAGGCTCGGTCACAAAATTTCCGCCACATTTGCTGCAACACGTCATGGTCAGCATGTTGTTGTCCACGAACTTCACCAGCCGCCAGGCGCGAGTCATGGACAAAATAGGCGCCATGCCCAGGGCGCTGACCTGCTCGTTGTACAGGCGGTAGGCTTTCATGATGGCGTCGATTTCTTCGAGCTCACTCACCTTGGTGAGGTACTCGTAGATGTTCAGAAACAAAGACGCATTGATGTTGGGCTGCCAGGTTAAAAACCAGTCGGTCGAAAAAGGCAATTGGCCTTTGGAGGGCGATTGACCGGCCACCTCTTTGTACAAACGCAGCAAGCGCTCGTAGGAGATGTGGGTCTCACTCTCCAGTACTTGCAGGCGCGCACCGAGCTGGATCAAGGCCACGGCGCGGGAGATTTCATGGGATTCGTTGAGGACACTTTTGGCGAGCATGGTGGGTCTCCTACATGGTTTCTGAGTAACGACCGGCCATCAGGATGCTGGCATGCAGCCGCGTGGTGGCGTCGTTGTCCACCTTGCTGGTGGCATGGTTGGTGAGCAAGCTCCACACCATGTCGTCGTCCATGCGAAAGCGGCACAACAGCATGTTGGTGTTGGCGATTTTGGAAATCTGCGTCGGCGTCATGGCGACCAGAAGGTTGGCAGATTCCTCAGAGATGCCCAGCCGAAAGAGGGCTTCGGCCTTGTCCTTGCGGATCAGGTTTTGCGCCAGCATGAGGTAAGTCAGATTGACTTCCCGAATCTCTGCGTTGAATGTTTCATCCTGCATGATCGACTCCTTGTTTTAAGACAATCCCTGTGGAGGGGCGTGGAGTCCATTCTGGCTGCGTCGGGAAAAAACTTGAATCAGAAAACGCCTGTTTGGTATGTCAGTTTACGGAACAAAGTTTGTAGGAAAAATGCCTACACGTCCAGACATCACGCCGGGGATGCCGTGGCTATTGACGCAGCAGCGTCAGCACCGACTGCGGCATTTGATTGGCCTGCGCCACCATGGCGGTGCCGGCTTGTTGCAGCACTTGCGCGCGAGAGAGGTTGGCGGTTTCCTGCGCGTAGTCGGCGTCCATGATGCGGCCACGCGCTGCGGCTGAGTTTTCAGCGCCCACACGCAGATTGGCAATCACTTGTTCAAAGCGGTTTTGCGAAGCACCCCAGGTGGCCCGGATGCCAGTCATGGTGTTGATGTCAGTGTCCAGTGCGGTGATTTGAGCTGCTGCGGTGGCGTTGGTGGCCCCCAGTGTGGTGGCCGTTTGCGCAGCGGCACTGACGGTGACGGTGATGGTGTCCCCGCTGTTGGCTCCGACCTGAAATTGCGAGCTGACCGCGCCCAGAATAGACACGCCGTTGAAGGTGGTGCTGGCAATGATGCGGGTGTTCTCCGCCACCAGCAGCACGTATTCCGAATTGAGTGAGGCAATGTCCGCTGCGGTGTTGGTGCCGTTGGCCCCTTGCACCGCCAGTTCGCGCATGCGCTGCAGATTGTTGCCAATGGCCCCCAGCGCACCCTCAGCGGTTTGCGCCATGGAAATGGCGTCGTTGGCATTGCGAATGGCCACGTTCATGCCACGTGTTTGCGTGGCCATGCGCTCGGCAATGGACAAGCCGGCGGCGTCATCTTTGGCGCTGTTCACACGCAGGCCTGATGACAGGCGCTGCATGGACGTGGAGAGTGAATTCGCTGAAGTGGACAGATTGCGCTGTGCATTCAGTGAGGGCACATTGGTGTTGATGCTTGACATGGGTAGCTCCTTTAAAGCTGAGGTACATGCTTGAGTACGCGGTCAGTCAATTCTCAGAAAACTTGAGGCCATCAATGCCCGAATAAACCAAGTGAATGCCGTCTATCTCCCCTGTTGAGGGCGATAAATTTGAATTTAAAGCTTAAGTTCTTCAAGAAACCCGCCGAAAGCAATCCCAACGGGTTCTGATTCAAGGGCTCGTCATCCGGGAGGGGCCAGCCAAGGCCATCCGGGTTTGGCGACCAGCCACGGGGCTGGCGATGAAGTGGAATCAGTACCGTTTTTTTTCATCAACTTCAAGGAGCTTCAAATGTCAAGTATCAACACCAATGTCGCATCAATGACCGGTCAACGCTGGTTGGCAGGCACGGCCAAATCATTAGAGACCTCGATGGCTCGTCTGTCTTCGGGGCTGCGTGTGAACAGCGCCAAAGATGACGCCGCCGGCATGTCCATTGCCACCGGGCTGGAGGCGCAGGCACGCGGCATGAATGTGGCCGTTCGCAATGCGAATGACGCCATCTCCATGGCCGCTATTGCAGACGGTGCGCTGGGCAGCATCAGCAACAACCTGCAGCGCATGCGAGAGCTGGCCGTGCAGGGCGCCAGTGCGGGTGCCAACACGACCGCGCTGACTGCTGAGTGGGACTTGCTGGTGGCAGAGAACACACGGGTCATTGGTAACACCACCTTCAACGGTATCAATGTGATGGCGGCCAACACCTCAGCCATTCAGGTCGGGGCCAACTCGGGTCAGACCGTGGCTTTCGCGACGGCAGCGGCGGTGCAAACGGCGGCAGCGGGTACCTTGAGCATTTCTGCGGTGGACACCGATCTGGGCGTCATCAACGGCGTTCGGGCCAGCTACGGTGCGACGCAAAACCGGTTTGACTCGGTCATTTCGAATTTGCGTGTGGCCTCTGAAAACTTCCAGGCTGCCAAAGGCCGAATCGTGGACGCCGACTACGCGATGGAGACCTCGAATCTGTCGCGTGCCCAGGTGCTGCAACAGGCCGGTACCGCCATGGTGGCGCAAGCCAACCAAGGCCCGCAAGGCGTGTTGGCCCTGCTGCGTTAAGACCGAGTCGCCTTGAGTTGCCTCAAGGCTTGAGCTTCAGAGGGCGGCGTTTGGCGGGGGCCAACGCCGCTTTTCCGCGTTTTAAGTCTTGGGCTTGGCGCTATAAACAGTCGATAGGAGGCGCATGTGGCAATCTCATCACCGGGTGTAGGCAGCGGGCTCGATGTCAACAGCATCGTGACCCAACTCGTGGCCATCGAAAAACAGCCTTTGCAACCCTTGCAAAGCAAAGCTTCGACGCTTCAGGCGCAGTTGTCGCTCTACGGCACGATCAAGTCGCAGGTGTCTGCCCTGGGCGATGCCGCCGATGCCTTGGCCCAGGCCTCGGGTTGGACGGCACAGACCGCCACCTCGTCCAACACCGCAGCCGTGACCGTGACGGCCAGCGCCAGCGCGACGGCCAGCGCCTTCAGCCTGAGTGTGACGCAGATGGCGCGTGCGCAGACCACGGCCTCCATGAACGTGGCGGTGGACGCCGCGCTCGGCGTGCCCGCCGATACGGGCACGCTCGCCATCGATCTGGGCAGTTGGGCCACAGGCTCGTTTGTGGCGAGCGCTAGCCCCGTGAGTGTGTCCATCAACGGCACAGACACCCTGAGCACCGCAGCGGTCAAGATCAATGCGGCCAACGCGGGTGTAACGGCAACCGTCTTGCGCAGTGCCGGTCAGGAGCGCCTGGTGTTTCAGTCCAGCAGCACGGGCGCGGCAGCCGGGTTTCGCATTGCAGCGGCGGGCTTTGCGGGGCTGGACAGCTTGTCCCTCACCGGTTTGAGCAACCCGGCGCAATCGGCCAGCGGCATGGTGCTGGGCCAATCCGGGCTCAACGCAAGCGTCAGTCTGAACGGCGTGGTGATTGACGCCGCCACCAACACCTTGAGCAATGTGGTGCCGGGCTTGACGCTGCAGCTGCAACAGGTGACCACCGCCCCCGTACAGATCATGGTGGCGCAAGATCAGTCAGCCATCCAAAAAAATATCCAAACCCTGGCCGATGCTTACAGCGCCCTGAGCAAGACACTGGCCAATGCCACGCGCTATGTGCCCGGCGGCGCCTCGGGGCCCTTGCAGGGCGACTCGACCACGGTGGGTTTGCAAAACCTGATGCGCAGCATTGCGGGGTCAAGCAGCACAGGCTCGACCTACAGCCGACTGTCGGAAGTAGGTCTGGAGCAGCAGTCTGACGGTTCGCTTAAACTCAACACGGCCAAATTGACGACGGCTTTGAGCAATGTGAGCAATTTGAAGAATTTATTTGCCACCGACAACGCCAGCAGCGCGACCAACGGGTTCGGGCTTAAGCTGCGTGATTTTGCGCGCGGCTTGGTGAAGTACGACGGCACGGTGGTGACCAAATCCACCGCCCTGCAAGGGGCGATCAGCCGCAACGGGGCAGAGCAAGACCGCGTCACGCAAAGGGCCACCCGCGTGGAGTCTCAACTGCGCAAGCAGTACTCTGATCTGGACGCCACGATGGCCAAAATGAACGCATTGGGCTCCTACGTCACGGCACAACTGGCGCAGTGGAATAAGGCGGGTTAAGCCCGTCAATTCGGCCTTGAGTTTGTCGGGTGTGTGTCGATAAATAGATATCGACAACCCACAAGAGGCAAAAAATGTTCACATCCGTCAACATGCGTTCCGCCAATGCCTACCGAGCCGTTGGCGTGGAAACCATCGTCGCAGGGGCCGATGCCCATCAACTGGTCGCACTGCTCTACGAGGCGCTTTTGCAAGCGCTCAACAGTGCCAAACATGCGCTGCAAACCAAAGACATCGCCGCCAAAGGCAAGGCGATTGGCCGCGCTGTACGCCTGATCGAAGAGGGGCTCAAAGCAGGCTTGAATGATGCGCAAGGCGGCGAGCTGGCGCTGCACTTGCGCAGCCTGTATGACTACTGCATTGTTCGCTTGTCAGAGGCTAATTTGAAGAGCGATGAGGCCATGGTGGATGAGGTGATGGGCTTGATCCAGCCCTTGGCGCAGGCCTGGACGCAGATTCGCCCGGAAGTCATGAACTCAAACCACCATGCCGTGCCAACAGGAGTCTGACATGTCAAAAACCTTAATCGACTATTACCTCGCGATTGAAGACAGCAGTCGCAAGATGCTGAGCGCTGCCGAGTCTAAAAACTGGGATCAAGTCGTTCAGTTTGAAGGCGCCTGCGCCGTCTTGATCGAGCAACTGCGCCTACAGGCAAGGAGCGAGGAGCTCTTGCCCGAGCACCGCGCGGCGAAGGTGAAAATCATGCAGCGCATTCTGATGAACGATGCGCAGATTCGGTATTTGGCCGAGCCTTGGCTGGAAGAGTTTGAACGCTCGCAGGACGAAGCGCAGGTCTGGCATTGAAGCAAGGGCTTCGCTCAGACCTGCATGTTCATGATGTCGGTATAGGCCTGCACCATGCGGTTGCGCACATGCAAGGTGGCTTGAAAACCGATCTGTGCTTTCTGGATGGCCACCATGGTTTCTTCCAGGCTGACTTTGGGGTTTTCCATCTGAACTTCATGCTGAAGTTGGACAGCATGGTTCTGGGCCTGGTTCACCGCATTCAACGCACCTTTGAGGGCGCTTGAAAAACCTTGGCCCGCCGGCGCGGTCAGCGAAGCACTGGCAGATTTAGGCGTCAGTGCGGGCCGCACCGTGGTCGGCAAGGTGGTGGGAGAGAGTCGAAGTTCCATGGGGTGCTCCTGAGCGAAAACACACTGTTCATCGTAGCGACAAGTGTGAATTTTTCGTTCTTGAAATGGCGGGTAATCCGGTGCTTATTTCTGGGCATAAGCAGCTGGCCTCGCCGAATAATCGGTCTCATTGCTGGTGCGCATGTGCACCGCGTTGATCGGAACAATTGATGACAGCCGCCCCTGCGATTCCTCTCAACCCCACGCTCAATGAGCGTCTGTCGGCCATGAACTCAGGCCAAAAAATGCGCTTGGCTGTGGGCATCGTTCTCCTGGTCGCCGTGGGGCTGACCGGCCTGCTCATGGGGCGGGACGCGGAGTGGCGTGTGCTGTACAGCAACCTGGCGGACAAAGATGGCGGCGCCATCATCGCCCAGTTGTCGCAAATGAATGTGCCCTACAAGCATGCGCCGGGTGGCGGGGCGATTTTGGTGCCCGCCAACCGGGTGCATGACACCCGCTTGCGCCTGGCCTCACAGGGCTTGCCCAAAGGCTCGGTCTCGGGCTTTGAAGTGATGGAGTCCAACCGCTTTGGCATGACGCAGTTCCAGGAGCGTTTGACCTTTCAGCGCGGTTTGGAAGGCGAGTTGACGCGCTCAATCCAGTCTTTGATGTCCGTACAAAGTGCGCGCGTGCACCTGGCTTTGCCGAATCAAAACGGGTTTTTCAGAGAGCAACAAAAACCATCGGCCTCCGTGCTGGTGAGTTTGAATGCGGGGCACACACTCGACCGCACCCAGCTCGCGGGCATCGTCCATCTGGTGGCCTCCAGCGTGCCTGAGATGACCACCAGCGCGGTCAGCGTGCTGGACGATTCCGGCAAACTTTTATCCACACCCAACGATGGCCTGTCCGGCCCCTTGGGGGGCGGTGATGCACAGCAGTTGCAGTATGTCCAGCAGCTGGAGCAAATCCACAGTCGGCGCATTGTGGACATGCTCGAACCTGTGGTGGGGCGCAACAACATCAAGGCGCAAGTGGCCGCTGAGGTGGACTTCTCACAGACCGAACAAACCTCCGAATCCCACAAGCCGAATCAGACCAGCAACGCCAGCGCCATCCGCAGCCAGCAGACGGTCGAGAGCAGCAACGGGCCGACCTCGGGTGGCCCCTCAGGCGTGCCCGGCGCGACCAGCAACCAACCGCCTGCACCCAGCTCAGCGCCCATCAACGCCACAGCAGCAGGTGCGGGCAGCGCGGGCGCGAGCGCTGCGGCAGGGGCAGGGACAGGCTTGAGCAAACGCGAGTCCATCACCAATTTTGAGGTGGATAAAACGATCAAAGTGGTCAAGGCGGGCACTGGGGTGATCAAGCGCTTGAGTGCGGCCGTGGTGATCAACCACACCACCGTGACAGACGACAAGGGCAAGACGACGACGACGCCTTTGTCAGACCAGCAGCTTGAAAAGATGACGGCCCTGGTGCGCGAGGCCATTGGCTTTAGCAAAGAGCGGGGCGACTCGGTGAATCTGATGAACGCGCCCTTCATCAAGGAAAAAATTGCGCTGGTGGAGCAGCCTTTGTGGAAGCAAGCCGAGGTGCAGGACATGGCGCGCAGCCTGGCCTGGCCTGTGGGCACGGTGCTGCTGGCCGCGCTGGTCTTGATGGGGGCGGTGCGGCCGGCCTTGAAAGCATTGGCCAACCCACCTGCCACCTGGCGAGAGCACCAGGTGGATGCGTTGGTGGCCGAAGACAACGAACGCCCCTTGCTGCCTGCACCCGCCCTCAAAACGGATGACCCCTTGCTCTCGGCCAGCCACTTGGCGCTGGAAGATGCGCGCAAGTTGACGCGGGACAACCCGACGGCGGTGGCCAATATTGTCAAGGGCTGGATGAGTGGGGAGGCGGCCTCTTAAGGGGCGCGTTTGGGAACACACCATGGCACAAGAAGATGGACTGCAAGATGCCGCGATTTTTCTCATGTCTTTGGGCGAGGCTGAGGCGGCCGAGGTCTTTAAATACCTCTCGCCCAAAGAGGTGCAAAAGCTCGGTGGGGCGATTGCCAAAACCAAATCCATCACGCGTGAAAAAGTGGACGACGTGGTGACGCGGTTCACCAATGTGGCGGCCTCGCAAAGTTTGTTGGTGTCCGATTCAGGGGACTATGTGCGCTCGGTGCTCAAGCGCGCGCTGGGTGACGACAAGGCCGCTTTGCTGCTGGACCGCATCTTGCAAGGCGGCGATGTGTCGGGCATTGAGAGTCTGAAGTGGATGGACTCGTTGTCGGTGGCGGAGCTGTTGAGAAATGAGCATCCCCAAATCGTGGCGGCCATTCTGGTTCACCTCGAATACGACCAAGCCGCCGAGGTGTTGAAAAATTTCACCGAACGCCAACGCAACGAGGTGCTGCTGCGCATTGCGACCATGGAGGGCATTCAGCCCGTGGCCTTGAAGGACTTGAACGAGGTGCTGTTCAAGGTGCTCTCGGGCGGCGACAAGATTCGCAAAGCTTCGCTGGGCGGCGTCAAAACGGCGGCCGAGATGATCAACATGATGGGCACGGCGCTGGAGGGCACGGTGATTGAATCCATCCGCATTCAAGACGCCGATTTGGCCCAAAAAATCGTGGACAAGATGTTTGTGTTTGACGACGTGGGCAAGCTCGACGACAAGGCGATTCAGATGGTGCTCAAAGAGGTGGCGTCCGAGGCGCTGGTGGTTGCCCTCAAAGGCGCGCAGCCCGAGCTCAAGGAAAAATTCCTGGCCAATATGTCCTCGCGCGGGGCAGAAACCTTGCGCGAGGACTTGGAGTCGCGCGGCCCCATGCGTTTGTCAGAAGTCGAAGCGCAGCAAAAAGAAATTCTCAAAACGGTACGCAGATTGGCCGACGAAGGTCAAATTGTGATTGGTGGCGGTGGCTCAGAAGACGCGATGGTGTAGAACATGCGACAAACCTCAAGGTTCATTCCCGGCGAAGACATCAACAGCCTGGCGCAGTGGCAATTCTCAGGCGTCAACTCGGCGTTTGAGGTCACGAAGCCGCAGTGCCCTCCTGCCGAAGAGGCGCAGTCGTCCGAGTTGCAACGACAAGAGGGCTATGCCCAAGGCTTTATGGAGGGGCGCGCGCAGGCCATGGGGGAGGCGCAGCAGCGCATGGATGATTTCATGCGTGAGCAAGGGCAAGCGACGCTCGGGCATTTGGCGACTCTGGTGAATGCTGCGCAAAGCCAGCTCGATGCGGGGGCGCAAGAGATGGCCGAAGGCGTCCTGGTTTTGGCTTGCGCCTTGTCGCGCCAGATCTTGCGCCATGAGTTGTCCATCCACCCGCAAGGGCTGTTGCCGGTGATCCGCGAGGCCTTGGGGCAGTTCATCGAGGCCGAGCGGCTGACCCACATCAAACTCAACCCTGAGGATTTGACCGTGCTGGAAGTGTCCCTGCGGGATGCGTTCAAGCCCTTGCCCTTGGCCCTGGAGGCCGACCCCTTGATCACGCGGGGCGGCTGTGTGCTGGAGTCTGCGGGGCGGGTGGTGAACGGGCAAATCGAGAAGCGGTGGGCGCGGGTAGTGGGTCAATTGGGACTGCAACTGCACTGGGAGCTGAACGATGCAGCCGAATGAACAAGCGAATGAGCCGACCAACCCCTGGCCCCGCTTTCTGCGGTGCGCGACACAACGGGTGCAAGCGCTGGACACCTCGCTGGAGGCGGGCGGCAAGTTAACGCGCCTGACGGGCTTGGTGCTGGAAGCCTCGGGGATTCACGCCTGCGTTGGGGCGCAGTTTCGGGTGCAAATGGGTTGGCATCCGGCGGTCTTGGCCGAGGTGGTTGGCTTTGCCAATGAGCGGGCCTTTTTAATGCCCGCCGGTGATGTGCAGGGCCTGTCCAGTGGGGCCACGGTATGGCCGGTTCATGTCCCTCGGGCCGTGCCCCGGTTGAATGACGTCGCCCCCGAACTGAGCCACTCTGCGCAGGAGAGTGGCTTGCGCTTGCCTTTGGGCCCCGGCTTGCTGGGCCGGGTGGTGGACGCGCAGGGCGTGCCGCTGGATCACTTGGGGCCATTGAGCGACGTGGTGTCCCGATCCATCCACCCCGTAGCCGTCAACGCCATGGACCGTGCACCGGTGCTGGCGCCGTTGGACACGGGCGTGCGGGCCATCAACGCGCTGTTCACGGTGGGGCGGGGCCAGCGCATCGGCTTGTTCGCGGGCTCGGGCGTGGGCAAGAGTGTCTTGCTGGGCATGATGGCGCGCTACACCCAGGCCGATGTGATCGTGGTGGGCTTGATCGGTGAGCGCGGGCGCGAGGTCAAGGAATTCATTGACAACATACTGGGTGACACAGGCCGCGCCCGTGCGGCGGTGGTGGCTGCACCGGCGGACGCGCCCCCCCTGCTGCGCATGCAAGGCGCAGCCTACGCCACGGCCGTGGCCGAATCGTTTCGCGACCAGGGCTTGCATGTTTTGTTGCTAATGGATTCTTTGACACGCTATGCGATGGCGCAGCGTGAAATCGCACTGGCCATTGGCGAGCCACCGGCCACCAAGGGCTACCCGCCCTCGTGTTTCTCTAAACTGCCGCAACTGGTGGAGCGCAGTGGCAATGGGTGCAGCGGCGGGGGCTCCATCACCGCGTTCTATACCGTGTTGACGGAAGGCGATGACCCCCAAGACCCGATTGCAGATGCGGCGCGGGCCATTCTGGACGGGCACATCGTGCTCTCACGCACCTTGGCCGAGGCGGGCCACTTTCCGGCCATCGACATCGCCCAGTCCACCTCACGGGTCATGCATGGCGTGGTGCCGCGCACGCATTTTGAAGCGGCGCAACGGTTTCGCGCCATCAGCTCGCGCTACGAGCAGGGGCGCGACCTCATTCAACTGGGCGCGTATGTGAGCGGCTCGGATGCGCTGCTGGACGAGGCCATTGAGCGACGTGAAGCCATGATGGCGTTTTTGCAGCAAGACATGAACGTGCAAGCCCCGCTGGCGCAAAGCGTGCAGGAGATGGCGGTATGGCACCTTTAAAAGGCCTGGCTTTGGCGCTGGACTTGGCCGATCGGCAACGCTTGCTGGCGGGTAAAGCGCTGGCCCAGTCGCAGCGCGCCTACAGTTTTTCTCAAAGTCAGTTGCAGCAATTGCAGAGCTACCTGGGGGATTCGCAGTCGCGCTCGGTGCGCACAGGGCAAACCCTGGTCGGTGGGGCCGTGCTCCAGGGACATCACCAATTCATGGGCCGACTGCGCTTGGCGATTGGTTTGCAAGAAGGTGTTTTAAACGACATGCAACAGCAGTTGGCGGGGGCGAAAAAAGCGTCGATGGCGGCGGAATTTCGCAAGGCCAGTTTAGAGCGGGTGTTGCGCAGAAGGGCGGACGTGCAAGCCCGCGCCGTGGCCCGACAAGAACAAAAGCAAAGCGATGATTTCTCGTCGCAGCGTAGCGCTGTGCGCAACGGATAAGGAGACATGATGCGTACTGAAATGACCAACTCACCCCCCCATTCAGGCAGCAGTTTGAAGGGGGGAGCGTCCAAGGCGCTGAGGGAGGAGTCCGCGCGCGTCGGTGCTGGGCCAACCCAATCGGCGGGCGCTGAGGGTGACGATGCAGGCGGGGGTTTTTCAGCACTGCTGATGACCTTGAGCGGCGATGCGGCAGGCACGGCCACTGTCTCGGCGACACCGCCCTCAACCGGCGAGGACGTGAGCGCCACGGACACGGGTAGCAAGGGGAAATCGCCAGAGACCAGCGCGTCGGCTCAGGCTTTAGGCGTGGATGCAGCCTTGCTCGCCATGCCGCAAAGGGGGGCGGCGGGTGAGGTGACGGGTGAAGTGTCGAGTGAGGTGACGGGTGTCTTGAGTGCGTTGGCAAAAGGGGTGAACTCCGTGGGGCCGACCTTGGCCAAGGTCACTAGCCCGCTGTCAAGCGCGATGCCCAATGGGATGCCAGCCGCCTCAGACGCCGAGCAGTCAACCGCGTCGCCACGGGGCACGAGCAACGGTGAGGTGTTCGTCAGCACGGCGGCTGTGGCGCAGCAGGCCAACGCGGGTGGGGTTGATTTGAGCCCACGCGATTCAAAAAACCACATGAACCTGGCACAAGGTCATGGCGTGAATGGGCAAAGCCATGCGAGCCTCGTGACGGATCAACCCGAGCTGCTCAAGCTCAGCGCCTCGGCTCTGGAGGGGGGGGCTCAAAAATCGCTTCAAAAAATAGCCACGACGATGGATGGTGGTGCAGTGAGCGCGCCGTCATTTCAACTCACCGATCTGCGCACAGCGGGCGCGTCTGCGCCGGAAGTAGGGAGCAGCGCTGCGACCGCCACCACAGTGGCGCAACAGGTGAATTACTGGATAGGCCGGGACGTGCAATCGGCAGAACTCAAGCTCGATGGGCTGGGGCACAGCCCGGTGGAGGTGAGCATCTCTTTGCAGGGGCGAGAGGCTCATGTTGAGTTTCGCGCCGAGCAGATTGAAGCCCGCCAGATGATCGAACAGGCCATGCCGCAGCTCAAAGCCTTGCTCCAAAGCGAAGGCCTGGCCTTGGCCGGTGTCTCGATTGGCTCATCAGGCGCGGAGGCTTCATTTTCTCAAGCGAAACAGCCCAAGCAGCCGCTGCGCCAGGGGGCTGCGCGGGTGGCTGAATTGGGGCTGATGGATGCGGTCGATCGGACGCGACCCGGCGCTGGTCGTGCGCTGGATTTGTTTGTTTGAATGTGCTGATCTAAAAGCCATGCTTTCCTCTGCCTAATCCGCCTATTGGGTGTGGGTCATGTGCCGAATAATGAAATCAAGTGAAGGGCAGTGCCAAGCGACACCCTTCAATTCATCTTCCAATCTGGCCTGAAGGAAACTACCGTGTCTGCCAAACCCGAAGCTGATCACGTGGCCCCAGCCCCACGCAAATCCAAAAAAATGCTGATCATCGTGGCACTGGCCGTGCTGGTCTTGGGCCTGGGTGGTGGTGGCGGGTGGTTCTACCTCAGCAAGAAAAACGCGGCGCTTGACGATGAGGAGCAGGCTCACGCCGCACCGCCACCCAAGGGGCCGCCCACGTATTTGCCCATTGACAACATGGTGGTCAATCTGGCCGACCCGGGGGGTGAAAAAGTGGCTCAGGTGGGGGTGACGCTGGAGCTGTCAGATGCCAAGGCACCGGACAAGGTGAAAGCCTATATGCCCGCCATTCGCAGCAGCGTGCTGATGTTGATTTCTCAGCGCACGGCCGAAGAGCTGCTGTTGCGCGAAGGCAAAGAAAGACTGGCGGCCGACATTTTGACGGAGGCCGCCAAGCACTTCATCAGCGAAGCCGCTGATGGCAAAAAAACCGGGAAATCAAAGCCAGCTGCCGACCGCAAACATGGCGCAGATGACAACCCGGTGCGCGGTGTGTTGTTCTCCAGTTTCATTGTTCAGTAGCCGTCGCATGGAGAGTTCGTCATGAGTGAATCTTTCCTGTCGCAAGAAGAGGTGGATGCCCTGCTGGAGGGTGTCACCGGTGAAAGCCAGAAGTTGGAGGACGAGAGTCAGGAGACATCGGGCATACGCAACTACAGCATGTCCAGCCAAGAGCGGATAGTGCGGGGCCGCATGCCGGCCATGGAGATCATCAACGAGCGCTTTACCCGCAACATGCGCATTGGGCTTTTCAACCTGATTCGCAGAAGCCCGGAAATCTCGGTCGGCCCGGTCAAGGTGCAACGCTACAGCGCATTTTTGCGTGAGTTGGCCGTACCGACCAACTTCAACATCATGGCGATTCGCCCCTTGCGCGGTAATGGTCTGGTGGTGTGCGACCCGACGCTGATTTTTACCGTGATCGATACGCTGTATGGCGGTGCGGGCAAGTTTCAAACGCGCATTGAGGGGCGAGATTTTTCAGCCACCGAACAACGCGTCATCAACCGGCTGGTGGAGGTGATCTCGCAAGAGTACGCCAAGGCCTGGAAGGGCATTTACCCGCTGGAGTTGGTCTATCAGCGCAGCGAGATGCAGCCACAATTTGCCAACATCGCCACGCCCAGCGAGATCGTGATTTCAACCTCTTTTCGTCTGGAAATTGGCGAAATGGTGGGGGCGATTCATTTCTGTTTGCCCTATGCGACGCTGGAGCCGGTGCGCGAGGTGTTGTACTCCTCCACCCAGGGGGATTCGATCGAGGTGGACAGGCGGTGGGTGAATGTCTTGACGCGTGAAATTCAAGCCGCTGAGGTCACGCTGGTGGCTCAGTTGGCCACGGCGGATGCGACCGTAGAGCAATTGATGGCGATGAAGAAGGGCGATTTCATAGCGCTTGAGCGGGAGTCTCAGATCCAGGCGACGGTGGACGGGGTGCCTGTTTTTTCGTGCCATTACGGCACGCACAACGCCAAGTACGCCATCCGGATTGATGCCAGCTTGAGAAATAACGACAGTAACTGGATAGGAGAACGACATGCCCAATGATGACGCACCGGCGCAAACGCCCGAGGACGACGGCATGGCCGATTGGGCCGAGGCCCTGCAAGAGCAACAGACCGAGGAGAGCAAGTCCAGCGCCGTCGAGTCGGGTGGGGTTTTGTCGGGCAACGAGGCGCCACGCCCTTTGGGTGGGGGGCAGAGTTCAGACCCTTTCGAGGGCGACATCAGCCGCGTGCTGGACATCCCGGTGCAGTTGTCGGTGGAGTTGGGCCGCACCAAAGTGCCGATCAAACACATCTTGAAATTAGGGCAGGGCTCGGTGGTGGAGCTCGATGCCTTGGCGGGTGAGCCGATGGATGTGCTGGTGAATGGGTATTTGATTGCGCAGGGCGAGGTGGTGGTGGTGAACGAGAAGTTCGGCATTCGCTTGACCGATGTGGTCACACCCTCGGAGCGCCTGCGCCGGGTCAGCCGAAATTGAGGTCGAGCGATGACATCGAGCCTGCTCCCCCTGGTCGGCGTTTTGTGCTTGCTGGCCCTGTTGCCGTGGGTGATTCAGCGGCTGCGCCAACGTTCTGTGGCCGGGCAGTTGGCCAGCGCGTCGGCCATGAAAATTGTGTCGGCCATGGCCGTGGGTCCGCATCAAAAATTGCTGACGGTTGAGGTTGGGCCACCCGAGGCCCGGGCTTGGTTGGTGCTGGGGGTGTCGGCGCAATCGGTGACGTGTTTGCACCGCATGGACGCCCCCTTGCCGGCGCAGGCGAGCGAGGGTGCAGCGGGGGCCGTGGCGTCGGCCCAGCCGCTATGACCGACCTCCCGTTACTGGTGGGCAGTGGCAGCGCGGGCATGAGCTTTTCGGTGCCGATACAGACGCTGCTGTTTTTCACGGCGCTCTCGTTTTTGCCCGCCATTCTGCTGATGATGACGGGATTTACGCGCATCGTGATTGTGCTGTCGCTCTTGCGTCAGGCTTTGGGAACGCAGTCGTCGCCACCGAATCAAATCATCATTGGCTTGTCTTTGTTTTTGACTTTTTTTGTGATGGGGCCGACGCTGGATCGCATCTACAACGAGGCCTATGTGCCCTACACCAAGAACACAATTGCGTTTGAGGTGGCGCTGGAAAAAGCAGAGGCGCCGATTCGGCTCTTCATGGTCAAGCAAACGCGCCAGTCTGACTTCGCCTTGTTCGCCAAGCTGGCCAAGCTGGAGGCCGATGTGACAGCGCAGACCGCACCCCTGCGCGTCTTGGTGCCTGCGTTTGTGACCAGCGAGTTGAAGTCGGCTTTCCAGATTGGTTTCATGATTTTCATTCCCTTCCTGGTGATTGATATCGTGGTGGCCAGCGTGTTGATGTCGCTGGGCATGATGATGCTGTCGCCCGTGTTGGTGGCCTTGCCTTTCAAGTTGATCTTGTTTGTATTGGCCGATGGTTGGAACCTGTTGATGGGTTCACTGGCGGCGAGCTTTGTGACTTAGGAGCTAGCGATGGATGCACAACGGGTGTTGACCATGGGGCAAGAGGCTTTGTTCATGCTGTTGATGGTGTCTGCGCCGGTAATGGGCGTGGCGCTGCTGGTGGGCTTGTTGGTGAGCTTGTTTCAGGCCGTTACGCAAATCCATGAAGCCACCTTGGCCTTTGTCCCCAAGCTGTTAGCGGCCATGGCTGTTTTTGCCGTGGCGGGGCCTTGGATGTTGAGCATGCTGGTGGAGTACATCCGACGCATGTTTGAAGCCATCCCCAGCGTTGTGGCGTGAGGGGCTGGCCGCATGATCGGCTTTACCGAAGCACAAGTGTTGGCGTGGATGGCGCCCGTGCTGTGGCCGTTTTTGCGCGTGCTGGCGGTGTTCACGGTGGCGCCTATTTTTTCGTCCAAAGCGATTCCTGTGCGCGCTCGCATTGGCTTGGCCTTGCTGGTGGCGGTGGCTGCGCAGCCCAGTCTGCCTGTGCCGATGGACGCGTCATGGAGTGGGCCCCAGCTCTGGGGTGTGGTGGCGCAGCAAGTGGGCCTGGGGCTGTGCATCGGTTTTGTGGTGCGGCTGGTGTTTGCCACGTTTGAGCTGGCGGGCGATGTGGTCGGGTTTCAAATGGGCTTGAATTTTGCGGCCTTCTTTGACCCCTCGATCAATGCCCAGTCCAGCGCGACGGCGCGGTTTTTTGGCTATATGGCGTCTTTGTTGTTCGTGGTGCTCAATGGGCATCTGCTGGTGTTGGCGGCGGTCATCCAAAGTTTCAATGCGTTTCCTGTGGATCAGCACTTTTTGCATGCCCTGAGCTTGATGAAGTTGTACCGTCTTGGGGGCGACTTGTTCGCCAGCGGTCTATGGATTGCACTGCCCATGGTGGGGATGCTGATGTTTGCGAATCTGGCGCTGGGCATGGTGTCGCGCGTGGCACCGCAAATGAATATTTATGCCGTGGGTTTTCCGATCACGCTGATGGTGGGCTTGATCGGCATGGCGGTGACCCTGCCCTTGCTGGAGGGGCCGTTTCAGCTATTGATGGCGCGCGCGCTTGAGGTGTTTGTCGGGGCGTATTGAGTCTTCACACGGCACGGCTAAAAATTCACACGCGCCGTCAAGCGCACACTGCGCGGCTCCATCGGGTGCACATGGGTGTCGTTGATACCCGCACCACACTGGCCTGCTGCTACCTCACGCGCGGTGCAGGAGGCGTAGTAGTAGGCGATGTCGTTGCTGGCCTGATTGGTGAGGTTGAACACATCCAGGCTCAAAGTCAGCGCTGGGTTAGCGACGTAACGCACCCCCAGATTGAGCAGGGTGGTCGCGTCCGAGCGCACGCTGTTCAAGGTGTCCAGCGCGCGTGGCCCCAGGTGGCGCAGGCGCAGGCTGGTGCGCCATGGGCCGTCTTGCCAGTTCAGGCCTGCGCTCACCACTTGTTCGACTGCGTTGTCGATGGTGTCGCCTTGGCCAAGGGGCGTTGCGCCTTCAAAGCGGGCGCGGGACAGCGCCACGTCCAGCTCAAGGCTCCAATGCCGATTGAGCTTGCCGCGCAGCGTGGCCTCGATGCCGTGGCGCGTGCTGGGGCGGCCAGGTTCGGTCGTGCCAGTGTCGCCGACATAGATCAACTCGGAGTCCATCTTCAACTGCCACAGCACCAGGGTGCTGACCCAGTCTGGCTCGGGCGTGAAGCGCCAGCCCAACTCGCTGCCCACACCTTTGACCAGGGCGGGCACGCGCGTGGCGGGCAAGCCGGTTTGCGGCTCACTGGTGATGGTGGCACCGCGCACGTCGTTGCTGTGAAAACCGACACCGGCGTTGGCAAACAGTTCGCTGTGCGGTGACAGCGTCCACGCCAACCCGGCCTTGGGCTGCCACAGCGAGTCACTCCCGCTGCCGCTGTTGCCGGGGCCGAAGACGAGCTCCTGGCCTTTGACTTGGTAGTTCAATACATCGCTGCGCAGGCCCAGGTAGGCGCGCCAATTGGGGGTGAAGTTCAGCAGTTGTTGGGCGTACACCGAGAACGCATCTTGCGACACCTTGTCCTGCCGCACCGTGGTGTCGCGCACGCGCGCCTGCGTCAGGTATAGGCCCACCTCGTCCATGCGGTCACCGCGCCACTGCGCGCCCAGGCTGAGCACGCCGTCCTGCCCGGCGAGCGTGTTGCTCAGTTTGTGGGACGCTTGCGCGCCATAGACGCGACGGCGGTCGGTTTGCTCGAACTGGTCGCCCAGCAGCGGGCGATTCAAGTTGTAGGTGAAGTTGGACCACAGGTTCAAGGCCGAGTCGATGGCATAGGCGCTGAGCTGGGTTTGCCCCAGCGCGCTGGTGGTAAACCATTGGCCGGAGAGGCTCAGGCGGTGCGTCTGGCCACCGTCTGTGGGGTCCATCGTGCCAAAGCGCGCGAGCGTGCCATCGTCCATGCTGCGCTGGGGGATTTGGTCTGTGGCATTCCAGCGGCTGTCGTAGGCCATGGCGGTCACGTTCCAGCCCTGGCTGCGCGTGCCTTGGGCGTAGCGCAAGACCGCGTTGAGCTTGCGCAAGCCTTCTGCGTTTTGCCACGGCCCATCGTTGCCGACCAGCTCCAACGCGCCCAGCCAGGTGTGGTCATCGTCATTGCGCGAGCCCGCCATCAAGCTGCGTTGGTAATTGTTAGGCCCCAGCGTGGCTTGAGCAAAGGGCTGGGCCAGCGTGCTGACGTAGTTGATGCTGGCACTGCCCGCGAGTGAGAAGTCGCCTGCATCGACTGAGTACGGTCCCTTGCGGTAACGCACGCCAGACACCAGCTCGGGGATCAAAAAGTTCAGATCGGAATAGCCCTGACCATGCGCGTGCGTGGGCAGGTTGATGGGCATACCGTCCAGGTGGACGGAGAAATCTGTGCCGTGATCCAGATTGAAGCCGCGCAAGAAATACTGGTTGGCCTTGCCGTCGCCCGAGTGCTGGGTGGCCACCACGCCGGGCACGGCTTCGATGATGTCGCCGGGGCGCAGCTTGGGTCGGCTTTGAAAGGACTCGCGCTCTGTCGTGCCTTCACTGGCGCTGTCGGCTTCACCAATGGATGGGTTTCGTGGGCCGACGATTTGAATTTCAGCCAAGTGTTCGACCTGCGCATGCGCCAGTGGCATGAGGGTCAAACCAGCGAAACCGAAACACACAGACTGGCAGAATTTCATCCGCAAGCGGGTGGGGGATGAGGGGTTTTGCGACACTCATTTATTTTAAGACAAATAAAAAATTCGTCATACCATTCGTTCACAATTCATTCACGACACCCACCGCTCACACCCCGCCGGGTCGGCATGTGTGGCCGTTGGGACAGCTTGTTGCCTTGAATCAGGGTTCGCTTCACCCCAAGAACGTCTTACCCAAAATTAAAGTCCGCACGCACTGCTTGCCCGACCCGCAAGACCGTGTCCGCACCGGCCAAGACAATGGCGTTCATGCCGAAGGTGACGGCGCCGTCCAGCCGTGCGTCTTGGCGGTAGCTTTGTAAGGTGTCGCCTACTTCAGGGCTGCTCAATGCTGTGGTGGGGTCGATGTTGGGGATGGGGCAACGCGGGCAGGGCTTGACGGGTTTGAACAATGCCTCACCCTCCTGCGTCGTGACATGCAATGTGCCAAGCCGGTCTTCATCGTGCGCCTGCAAACCCGCCAAAACGATATTGGGCCGAAAGCGCTGCACGCCCACAGCGTCGTGCCCTGCGGCCTGCAAGCGGGTGTTGAATTCGTCCAACGAGGCTTGGCTCAACACCAAGGCCGCAAAGCCGTCGGCGAACTGGTTCAAGGCCTCGACGCCGTCCGTCCATTGCAGGTTGGACAGGCGCGTTTGCTCTGGGTCAAAGCGCGTTAGGCGGTATGGGGCGGCTTGCGCGGTGGGCAAGCCCTCATCAGACAAAGATAAAAAGTCCGTGAACCATTGCGCGGCGATGTCGCCCATGTCGTAGGCACTCACCTCGTCGTCCCAGACCTTGACGCGCACGGGTTGCGCCACGCTGTCAATGGCCAGATGCAGGGCCAGCATGCCAGGTGCGCGCAAGATCATCTCAGTCTGTTTGAGTTGCGGTTGAATCAAGGCCATTCGGGGTAGCTGGCGCTGGGTGACAAACTCACTCGCTGCGTCCACCACCATCCAGGCGCGGTCCAGGTCCAGCCCGGTTTCGGTCAAGACCGCCTCTTGCACCTCGATGCCCGCGCAGGATTTCACTGGGTACACAAACAGACGGGCAATCGTGGCCTGCACATCACGCGGGCGTGTCAAAGAATCACTCACAAGGTGGCTTTCTAAAAATTGAAATCAAGCCGCATTCTGCCCTGCCTTCTACAATCAACAACATGGCACAACCCTTAGACATCTGTATTCGCGGCGACGGCATTGTGGGCTGCACGCTGGCCTTGCTGCTAGCGCGCGAGCGCCTGCGTGTCGGCGTTGTATCACCCCCCGCTCAAGCGCAGGCCGCAGACCCCTCTACGCGCCCCGATGTGCGGGCTTATGCGCTGAACCGCGCTTCTAGAAAATTATTGGAAGCACTGCGCTGCTGGCCCGCGCCTGCTCTGGTCACACCGGTTCAGCACATGCAAATCCGAGGCGACCGACAAGGTGAAGTCAACTTTGATGCGGCGCAAAGCCAGGCCGATGCACTGGCCTGGATCGTTGATGCCGCTGCGCTGCAATCGCAACTTAAAGAAGCCATGCGCTTCTCCCCTCAAATCGAATGCTTAAGCGCGCCCCAGCCCGCTGCGCTGACCGTGGTGTGCGAGGGCAAGGCCAGCACCACGCGGGACGAATTGGGCGTGGCGTTTGAAACTTTCGCCTACGCGCAACACGCCATCGCGGCCCGCTTGACGTGCGAGCAAGCCCACGGCCAAGTGGCGCGGCAATGGTTCTCCAACGGCGAGATTCTGGCTTTTTTGCCGCTGGACGGCGAACAGGGGAACTCTGTGGCCGTGGTGTGGTCAGTCACACCTGAGCATGCCGC
>CANCDA010000004.1 GCA_947374705.1 Comamonadaceae bacterium
AAGGGTAAGGTCATGGTGGCGAGTTCGTAGTACATGGGGAATCCTTTCAATGTCAGTTCTAAAAATGGCCTGCAGCATGTCGCGCAGCAATAAAGCCAAAGGTCATGGCCGGCCCGAGCGTGATGCCGCCGCTGGGGTAGTGCCCGCCCATCACGCTGGCCATGTCGTTGCCGCACACATACAGGCCCGCAATCGGCTGGCCCTGCGCGTTGAGGGCCTGTGCATGGGCATTGGCGCGCAGCCCGGCAAACGAGCCCAGGCTGCCCGGTAACACCTGCACGGCGTAGAAAGGGCCGCGCTCGATGGGGGCGACGCCGGGGTTGGGCCAGTGTTCGCTCGCTCGGTAACTGGCGTCACCTTGCAGGCGGTTGTAGGGCGTGTCACCACGCTGGAATTGGGCGTCGAAACCTCGGCGGGCATGGCGGTTGTAGTCGGTCACGGTGGCTTGCAAGCCTTCAGCCTCGATGCCGCAGACCTGCGCCAGATCGGCCATGGTGCTGCCACGCTTGAGGTAACCGTTGCGCAGCCAGCGACCCATGGGCATGGGTGCAGGCTTGACCGCCCCCAGGCCATAGCGGCGCAAAAAAGCGTGATCGACGATCAGCCAAGCTGCGGGCAACGCAGCCGCTGGCGTGGCCTTGAACAGCGCCTGCATGAAGTCGTTGTAGCTGTTGCCCTCGTTGCAAAAGCGCTGGCCTTGCGCGGTGACGGCAATCAGCCCCGGCTTGCCGCGCTCGATCAGGTGCGGGAAGTGGCACACGCTGCCGTCGGCGCGCGGAGCCAGAGACACCGGCGCATGGGCCATCGCACTGGCCAGCGTCGTGTCCACCACCGCACCCACGGCTTCACCCAGGCGCAAGCCGTCACCCGTATTGCTCTGGGGGGCGGCGGAAAAATGCGGTGCACCAAATTGCGCGACCGCCGCTTGCGCATAAGGCAGCAGTTGCATCTGGCGTGCGCTGTCGTGCGGGCAACCGCCGCAGGCCAGCACCACGCCGCGTGCGGCGGTGAAGACGCGGCCATCGCTGAGCTGTACCCCGTTGACGCGGCCTTCTTCCGATTGCAATAGCCGCGTGGCCTGCACGCTGGTGAGCCACACCACGCCCACGTCTTGCGCCGACTTGAGCAGCCTGGCCGCCAGCGCATGGCCTGCCACCAGTTGCATGGATCGCCCGTGCAGCAGCAGGTCGCGCACGTGGCGCAGCACGCGGCCCGCCACGTACAGCATCGAACGAAAACTGCGCAGCGCCTGCATGAAGTGGCGCAAGTCTGGCCCCGCCGCAATGCCCATGCCCCACAGCGTGCTCATGTCCAGCGGCGCACGCAAGTCGCGGATGCTGTCGCCCAACTCGCGGCCATCAAAGGGCGCGGCGCACACTGATCGCCCGCCTCTGGCGGCATAGGGGTTATGGCCGTGAAAATCGGGAATTGCATTGCCATCAATGAACTGCACCGCCGTGTTGTGGCGGAAGAAATCGACCATGCGCGGCGCGTTTTGCAAAAAGGCATCGACGCGTGCGGCATCAAATTTGTTGCCCAGCTCCAGGTGCAGGTAGTGGCGCGCTGCGCTCACATGCTCATCCAGGCCTGCCTTGCGGGCCAGTGCATTGCGCGGCAGCCACATCCACCCGCCCGACCAGGCGGTAGTGCCGCCGAGCACGGTTTCTTTCTCCAGCACCAGCACTTTCAGGCCCAGGTGCGCGGCAGCGACCGCGGCGGACAGGCCACCCGCGCCGGAGCCGATGACGATGAGGTCAACGTCGCTGTCCATGTTGTCCGTGCTTGACATCACGGCGCGTAAATGGGCGTGGCGTTTGCCGCGTGTGCGGCGTCCGGCAAGCGCTTGTTGAAGAAGGGCGAAGCACCGCTGGCGGCGGCCATCTGCGCCGCAACGGCCAGCAGCTCAGACGCCAGTGCTCGCATTTTTTTCTCGGTAAACCGCACGGTGGGACCGGCGATGGTGATGACGCCGATAGGCGCTTGGCCCTTCAATCGCACCGGTGCGCCCATGGCGTTCAGGCCAGCGGTGTAGGTCTCTTGCGTCAGGCTGTAGCCAAGTTGGCGCGCGGCTTGCACGCGGGTCATCAGCGCCGTTAGGCTGGTGGGTGCGTTGGGGCCGTAGTCACGCGGCGCGCCCAGGCCTTGCTGTTTTACCCGCGCCATGGCTTCTTTGTCCGACAGGGCCAACAACCAAGCTTGACCCGAGGCCGAGCACGACAGGCGCGCATCACTGCCCATGTCGGGGTCATAACGCAGGCCTTGGCGTGCACCTTGGGCGCGCGCCACCCAGGTCAGGCGGTCGCCGTCAATCACCGACAGACGCACCAACTCGCCCGAGGTCACGGCCAGGCGATCCAGCAGCGGCTGGGCTATATCGACGATACCGGTGTTGCTGAGGTAACTCAGCCCCATGGACACCAGCTTGGTGGTGAGCACGTAGTCGCCGTGCTCGCGCGTCTGACGCACATAGCCGCAGCGCACCAGGTCGGTCAGCAGGCGGTGCGCGCCGCTGCGCGGGATGCCGAGCTGGTCGGCGATGGCGGCCAGTTCCAGGCCGTGGCCGTGCTGGGCCAGCAGCTCCAGAATGCCCAAGGTTCGCTCCAAGACGCCACTCATAGTTTTTATGCGATTTTAAAAAATGGAATGGTATTCCATATTTAGGTAAGATCGCTGCACTGCCGTGAGTCCACTCAAATTTCTTCACCATGTCCCAACCCTTAAGCGGTGCCAGCCGCGTCCACTTCATCGTGGGCGACCCGATTGCCCAGGTCAAATCCCCCGCAGGTGTGAGTCAGGCCTTCCACGCACGCGGCCACAACGCCTATGTGATGCCCGCGCATGTCGCGCCCGCTGATCTGGCTGCTTGGCTGGCCGGGGTGTCTTTGGCGCGCAACGTGGACGGCATCATCGTCACCGTGCCGCACAAGTTTGCAGTGTTCGATCTGTGCGCCAGTACCTCAGAGCGCGCCACCTTCTTGCGCACCGTCAACACCCTGCGCCGCAACGCTGACGGCACCTGGCACGGCGACATGTTTGACGGCCTGGGTTTTGTGGAGGCCTTGCGAGACAACGGCTGCCTGCTCCAGGGCCGCAAAGCCCTGCTGGTGGGCGCGGGCGGTGCGGGCTCGGCGATTGCGCACGCGCTGGTGATGGCGGGCGTGAGCGCCTTGGCGATTCATGACGAAGACAATGCACGCCGCACGACCTTGGTGGAACGCTTGGCGACGCTCAAGCAATGCCCCGTCACCCACGGCACTGCCGACCCCCGTGGCTTTGACCTTGTGCTCAACGCCACGCCTGTGGGCATGCGTGAGGGTGAGCCGATCCCCGTGCAGGTGGATCGCCTCACATCGAACCAGTTTGTCGGCTGCGTCATCACCGCACCCGCCGTCACCCCGCTCATCGCCGCCGCGCGCGCCCAGGGCTGCGCCACGGTCACCGGCACGCAAATGTTTGGCCGGGTGCGGGATTTGATGGTGGATTTTTTGCTGCACGTTTGAGATGAAGGCCTGTCATGCACGTGTTTAAAAAACTCAACGATTTACCCGAGGCTGTGGCCTTTGATGTAGTGGTGATTGGCGCGGGTGGCGCGGGTCTGGCAGCCGCGTTGTTTGCGGCGATGGACGGCGCGCACGTGCTGCTGGTAGAGCACACTGAATTCGTCGGTGGCACTACAGCCCTGTCGGCGGGCACGACCTGGATTCCCGGCACGCACCATGCAGCCAGCGTGAACCCCGGCGACACCTTGGCCGATGCAGCGCGCTACCTCAACAACGCCATTGGCGAGCGCTCACCCGCTCACCTGCGCCAAGCCTTTCTGGACAACGGGCCGATCGCTGTGCAGCGCATCGAGGCGAACTCCGCCGTCAAATACCGCGCCTGCGCCAAGCACCCGGACTACCTCTCCGAGTTGGGCGGCGCCACGCTCAATGGCCGGGCGCTGGAGCCCCTGCCTTTTGATGGGCGCCTGCTGGGCGAGTTGTTTGCGCTGCTGCGCCCGCCCATCCCCGAATTCACCGTGCTGGGCGGCATGATGGTGGACCGCAGCGACATCAATCACCTGCTGGGCATGACGACCTCATTCACTTCGCTGAAAGCTTCGGTCAAGCTGCTGCTACGCCACGCCGCAGACCGGCTGCGCTACCCACGCGGCACGCGGCTGGTGATGGGCAATGCGCTGGTGGCGCGGCTGCTGTATTCACTGTCCCAACACGCCCATGTCTCTGTGTTGCTCAACACCTCGGTGGCGCAGATCGGGCGCGGTGCGGCGGGCGTGGATTCGATCACGCTGATGCAGGGTGAGCAGCAACGCAGCGTGCGGGTCCAAGGTGGCGCCATCCTCGCCAGCGGCGGCTTCAACCGCCACCCTGCATTGCGACGGACGATGCTGCCTGGCATAGACCCGGACTGGTGCCCAGCCGCCCCTGGCCACACGGGCGCGGTGCAAGATATGGCGCGCGGTCTGGGCGCACACGATGGCAAGGTGCATGAGGGCCAGACCCCAAGCACCCACGCCTTCTGGGCCCCGGTGTCCTTGCGCCAGCGCGCTGACGGCACGCAAGCCGTGTTTCCGCACTTCGTGATGGACCGCGCCAAGCCCGGCATGATCACCGTCAACCAAGCGGGCCAGCGATTCGTTAACGAAAGTACGTCCTACCACCTGTTTGCGCTGGCCATGCAGGCCGCGAACAAGCGCTCACCCACCATCCCTGCCTACCTGATTTGCGACGCCGAAGCCCTGCGCCAATACGGCCTAGGCATGGTGCGCCCGGGTGGCAAGGGGCTTGCCCCCTTCATCGCCGATGGCTACCTGACCGAAGGCCGCACGCTGGCTGAACTCGCGCAAAAACTGGGTGTGGATGCGGCGGGTTTAGAGGCCAGTGTCAAGCAGATGAACACCTATGCCGAAATCGGCATCGACCCCGACTTTCATCGCGGTGAAACCGCTTACCAACACAACATCGGCGACGCCACGGCGGGCGGCAAAAACCCCAACCTGGGGCCACTACTCACCGCGCCGTTTTATGCCGTCAAGCTCTACCCCGGCGACATCGGCGCATCCACCGGCTTGGCGACCGACGCCGATGCGCGCGTACTCGGCCAAGACGGGCAAGCGATTCGCGGTCTGTACGCCGTAGGCAACGACATGCACTCCATCATGGGCGGTGTGTACACTGGCCCAGGCATCACGATTGGGCCGGGCTTGGTGTTCGCGTACCTCGCTGCACGGCATGTGATGACAAGCGTAATGAAGGGCCAACCCGCAGACGTTTAACCCACCGGAGACTTGCGCATGACGGTTTCACGAGTTCATCTTTTGCACACGCTGATGCGCACATTGAGCGCAGCCACACTGTGTGTCCTGAGTGCCTCCGCCGCACTCGCGCAAAGCTACCCCACCAAGCCGATTCGCGTCATCGTGCCCTATGCAGCGGGTGGCTTCTCAGACCAAAGCTCGCGCATCATTGCCGAGGCGCTTTCGCAAGAACTCAAACAACAGTTCGTGATCGAAAACCGCGCCGGTGGCGGTGGCCGCATTGGCGTTGATGCCCTGAGCAAGATGGCCCCTGATGGCTACAGCCTGCTCCTCACCACCAACGGCACACACACCTACATGGCGGTCACCGAGAAGTCTTTGAGCTACGACCCCATCAAAGACTTCACCCCCATCTCCTTGATCGGCTCCTATGGCCTGCTGATGGTGGTCAACCCGGCTGTGCCCGTGCGCACGGTGGGCGAGCTGATCGCCTATGCCAAGAGCAACCCCGGCAAGCTCAACTACGCCAGCTCCGGGCCAGGCAGCGGCCTGCATTTCGCGGGCGAGGTGTTCAAATCCATGGCCGGTATCGACATGGTGCACGTGCCCTACAAGGGCTCGGGCCCGGGCATGCTGGACGTGTTGGCGGGCAATTGCCAGGTGATTTTTGCGGGTGAAGCCAAGCCCCATATCGACAGCGGCAAAGTGCGCCTGCTCGGCACCACCAGCGCCGCACGCGACCCGCGCTACCCCAACGCGCTCACGATTGGTGAGTCTGGCTTAACTGGCTATGACTTGACGTATTGGGTGGGTTTGATGGCCCCCAAAGGCTTACCGGCAGACATCCAACTCAAGCTCAATGCCGCCGTTAAAAAAATACTGACCGAGCCCCATGTGAAGAAACTCTTCGCCGACATGGGTTTGTCACCCGTGGGCAGCTCGCCCGAGTATTTGGTGGATCAGATCCGCACCGAAACCGCCAAACTCAGCGCCGTTGCGGCCAGCATTCCGGGTGGAGTTAACTGACGGCAAGCCCTAGCTACACCGGCACAGGTTGCTCGCTATGTAGAGAGTCAAACCCGTTTCAGTGCATACCCTGCGCCACTCATTCGCCACCCACTTGCTGCAACAGCACTAAGCAGTGAGCGGCTGAGATAATCACCCTCAGTGATCAGGGCCGCTCACCGCCATGCGTGAGCCAATGGCCCTGGCCTAGCCTATTGAATTGAATCGAGGTCTCATGCTCCGTGTTGTTACTGCCAATTTGAATGGCGTTCGTTCTGCTGCCAGCAAAGGTTTTTTTGACTGGGTCGTGCAAAGTCAGCCCCATGTTTTGGGGGTGCAAGAAGTGAAGGCTCAGCACGAGCAAGTTGCGGGCATTTTTTCCACCGCCGCAGACTTGAACGGGCACTTTCACTATGCCCAGAAGAAGGGCTACTCGGGCGTGGGCGTTTACACCGGCCCTGCGCCTTCCGATGTCGTCATTGGGCTGGGCGTGCCTGAGTTTGATGATGAGGGGCGCTGGGTCGAAGCGCGGTTTGATCGGCCGGGGCGCAAGCTCAGTGTGATCAGCTGCTACTTCCCCAGTGGGTCTTCGGGCGAAGAGCGGCAAGACGTGAAGTTTCGCTTCCTCGATGCCCTGTACCCCAAGCTGATGGCGCTCAAGGGCGAGCGCGAATTTATCTTGATGGGGGACGTGAACATTGCCCACCGCGAAGCGGATTTGAAAAACTGGAAGGGCAACCAGAAGAACAGCGGTTTTTTGCCCGAAGAGCGGGCCTGGATGACCCGGCTGTTGAACGAAGGCGGCTTGGTCGATGTGTATCGCAGCCTGCACCCCGACACCACCGATGAGTGCTACACATGGTGGAGCAACCGGGGTCAGGCTTACGCCAACAACGTGGGGTGGCGGTTGGACTACCAAATCGCCACGCCCGCGCTTGCGGCCCTGGCCCGCACGGCGTCGATCTTTAAGACGCAACGCTTTAGCGACCATGCGCCGCTAATCATCGACTACGACACCACGCTTTAATCTCGCACGCGATGGAAGCTCTACTGGTTTCAACCGGCGTGGTTGCCCTGGCCGAAATCGGCGACAAGACTCAACTGCTGGCCTTCATCCTTGCGGCACGCTTTAAGAAGCCGCTGCCCATCATCGCGGGCATTTTTTGCGCCACGGTGGTCAACCATGGGCTGGCGGGGGCGCTGGGGGCGTGGATCACGCACAACGTCAGCACCGAAGTCCTACGTTGGGTGCTGGGCGTCTCGTTCATCGCCATGGCGGTGTGGACGATGATTCCCGACAAGATCGAGGACGAGGAAACGCAGATTGCAAAGAAGTTTGGCGTGTTCGGCGCGACGCTCATCACCTTCTTTTTGGCCGAGATGGGGGACAAGACGCAAATCGCCACCATCGCCATGGCGGCTCACTACGCCAACCCGGTGTTGGTGGTGATCGGCACGACGCTGGGCATGCTGATTGCGGACGTGCCTGCTGTGTTTGTGGGTGACAAACTGGCAACCAAAATCCCCATGAAGTTGGTGCACGCGATAGCGGCCAGCATGTTTGCCGTGCTGGGCATTGCCACGCTACTCGGTGCGGGCGCGAAGCTGGGCCTCTGAGTGGCCCCACGTTTTCGTCACATCCCTTCGAGGATAAAGACAGTGCGCCGGGCTGATTGCTGGCTGATCTTCAAAACCTCTTGGTACTCCGCCGATTGGTAAAAATTCTCTGCCGCTTGCGTTGAGGGGAAGCGGATCAAGACCATGCGCGTGGGCGACCACAGCGCGCTTTCTTTCAGGCTGATTGGGCCGCCACGGGCCAGGTACTCGCCGCCGTATTGCTCCACCAACGGCTTGGCTTTGAGCTTGTACTGCTCGTACACCTCAGGGTGAGTGAGGTCTGAATCCACCATGAGATAAGCGGCCATGAAAACTCCTTTGTATGAAAGGAAAATTAAGGAAACAACATCGTGACTTTAAGCGTCTGCCGTCTTCACCGTGGTCTCCATCACGCAGCGCGTGATGCGCGGCGGGGACTCTCCCAGGTGGAAGGCGAGTTTGCGGTCCCGCAGGGCGGCGTCGGCGGTGGTGAGGCGGTCAAAACGGCGCAGGTGGTCGGTCCAGGAGCCGTCTTCGATCATCTCCACAAAGCGACCGGGCTCGTTGATGTCGTGCAGCAACTCCCAGGACAAAGCGCCGTGGCTCAGGCGTGAGCGCCGGGACTCTTGCAACAGCGCCCTGAATTCGGTGGCCCGCGCCGGGTCGATCAGGTACTCCACCATCACCATCACATGGCCGTGCGCGGGTGTGGCTTTTGAATGCGGCAGCTTGAATTCGTCAGACGGCGTTAGGTCTTCCCCCGTGCCATGGTCGGGGCGCAGGTGGTTGGCCAGGGCCATGGCCAGCGTGCCGACCACAGCAGCCCCGGTCAGGCTCCAGGGCACGGAGCCCACCGTGGCCACTTGGCCCCACACCGCAGCTCCCAAAGCGCTGGCCCCGGTGATAGACATTTGAAACATCGACATGCCGCGCGCGCGCACCCAGTCGGGCAGGCCCATCTGGGCCGACACGCTCAGGGTGTTGGCGCTGGTGATCCAGGTGGCACCGGCCAAGAGCATGGCGGGCACGGTCAACCACAGCGTGGGTGAAAAAGCCACGACCATCATGGCCACGGACTGCAAGGCCGTGCTGCGCAAGACCAAGGTGTCGCGCGTGTACGTCAGGCGCAAGCGGGGCAAAAACATCGTGGCCACAATCGCCCCCGCGCCCATGGACGCGAGCAGCACGGTGAAGATGGCCGCATCCGCACCGTGCAGGTTGTGCGCCACCAAAGGCAGCAGCGCTACCAGCCCGGTGGAGGTGAAAAAGAAAATGGAGATGCGCAGCAACACCCCTTTGAGGTGGGCCGACTGCGAGACGTACTGCAAGCCAATGCGCATGGCACTGCCCAGGCGCTCACGCCCCAGCGGGTGCGGCTTGTGCGTGCGCTGCCAGCGCAGGATGACGAAGGCCGCGCCCAGCGACAGCACGGCGTTGAGCACAAACACCCACAGCGTGCCAACGCTGGCGATCAGCACCCCGGCGATCAAGGGGCCGCTGATGCGTGAGGCGTTCATGGACACACCGTTGAGTGCCAGCGCCGCAGGCAGTTGCACACGCGGCACGATCTCGGGCACGATGGCGGCAAACACAGGCCAGCGCATGGCCAAACCAATGCCGTTGGCAAACACCAGCATCAGCAGCACAAGCGGGGACAGCCAGCCCAAGTAAATGATGAAGGCCAGCACACTCGCCACCACGGCAATCCAGAGCTGGGTGATCAAAAAATAGCGCTTGCGGTCCACGATGTCGGCCAGCGCGCCGCTGGGCAAGCCGAGCAGAAACACCGGCAGACTGGCTGCCGTTTGCACCAGCGCCACCCACAGCGGCGTGGTGGTCATGGAGGTCATCAACCACGCGGCGGCCACGTCACTCATCCACATGCAGGTGTTGGCCACCAGCCAGGTGCACCACAGCATGCGAAACACCGGTCGGCGAAACGGGGCTAGCGCAGAGAGATCGGCGTTGGGGATGGACGCCAGGGGGGCTGGGTCGCGCGAAGAATCAGGCATGGACAGGGCTTGGGTTGAATTGGGCTTGCAGCCACAGGCGCAGGATGCCCAAAGCATACGGCCCGGCCACCTCGCGCACGAAGGCGGGGAAGTCCACGTGGGCAGTGTCGTCAGCGCGGTCAGAGATGGTGCGCAGGGCGGCAAAGGGAATGGCGTAGTCATGGCAGACCTGGGCCACGGCCGCGCCCTCCATCTCCACACACAAGGCGTCTGGCAGGGCCGCGCACAGGGCTTGGGCTTCGCGTGCGCTGGAGACGAAGCGGTCGCCGCTGGCGATCAAGCCGTGGTGCACGATGAACCGACGTGGCGTGTCAGGGCTTGCGTTTTGAACGCCACACTGACCCGAAAGTGCGCCTAAATGCGCGTGAGCGGCGACTGAAAGTGCAGCAACCAGCTCGGCATGGGCGGTGAAATGCGCCGCCCCATAGAACGGCACTTCAAAGCGCGGGAACAGCGGGGAGGCGTCCATGTCGTGCTGCACATAGTGCGTGCCCAGCACCACATCGCCCACCTGCACGCCCGCACCCACGCCCCCGGCCACGCCGGTGAAGACGATGCGTTGGGCCTTGAAGCGCTCAATCAGCGCCGTGGCCGTGGTGGCGGCGGCCACCTTGCCAATGCCCGAGAGCGCCAGCACCACCCGCTGGCCGTGGACGAGGCCCGTGACAAAACGCCGACCGGCGTGCGTGGTCTGCACCCTGTCAGACAGCAGGTCTGACAAGCCCGCCTGCTCTTCGGGCAGGGCGCTGAGGATGGCCAGCGTCATCCGCCCCTCCGGGCTTTTTCAAACAAGGGCATGACTTTGGGCAGGTTTTTTTGAATGTCGGCAATGCGGGTGGTGCCCGAGGGGTGGGTCGAAAGCCACTGCGGCGGCGCGCCTTTGTTGGCCGCGCTCATCTTCTGCCACAGCGTGACACCAGAGCGCGGGTCAAACCCGGCACGTGCCGCCAGCTCCATGCCCACGAGATCGGCCTCGGACTCGTCCTCCCGGCCGAACTCCAGCGTCAACAAATTGGCCCCGCCGCGCGCCAGCCCGTCGGTCAGGTGCGGGTCAATGCCCAAAAATGCCGAGGCCAGCACACCGCCAATGCGGGCCACGCCGTTGGTCACCGCGCTCTTGCCCATACGCTCGCGGGCGTGCTCGCGCAGAGCGTGGGCCACCTCATGGCCCATCACCATGGCGATCTCGTCATCGCTCAACTGGAGCTTGTCCAGAATGCCGGTGTAGAAGGCGATCTTGCCGCCGGGCATGCAATAGGCGTTGATCTGGGGCGAGCCAATCAAGTTGACCTCCCACTGCCAGTCTTTGGCGCGTGGGTTCCAGCTCGCCGCAAAGGGGATGAGCTGGATGGCAATGGCGCGAATGCGCTTGAGCTGGGGGTGGTCTTTTGGCGCAAGGGCTTTTTTCTCATGGGCCTGCCCCATCATTTGAGCGTATTGCTGGGTGGCGCTCTGCTCCACCTGCTCGGCGGACACCAGCTTGGTGAAGGCCGAGTTGTTGCCCACCTCCACGCCCTCGCGCGCCCAAGTCGGTGGCGCGAGGGCCGTCAGCGACAAGAGCAAGCAGGCAAGTTGGAGGGTTTTAAGGGTCATGTTCGGTTCAGAGCTTAGCGTTATTCACACAGGCTGCGCGTATTATTCCAGTCATGCCCCCATCTGCTGCCGAAACTTCCGAACTCAAGCCCACCCCAGCGATCCCGGTGAACAAGCCCTCTTGGGGCGACACGTTCAAGGTCTATCTGGAGCCCGCCACCCTGCGCATGCTGGCGTTGGGGTTTTCGGCCGGGTTGCCGCTGCTGCTGGTGCTGGGCACGCTCAGTTTTCGCCTGCGCGAGGCCGGGGTGGACCGCAGCACCATCGGCTACCTGAGCTGGGTCGGCCTGGCCTACGCCTTCAAATGGGTCTGGGCACCGTTGGTGGATCGCCTGCCGCTGCCGGTCCTCACCCCTTGGCTGGGCTTGCGGCGCAGCTGGCTGCTGCTGTCGCAAATCGCCATCATGGCGGGCTTGGCGGGCATGGCCTTCAACGACCCGCGCCTGAGCCTGGAGCCGGTGGTGTGGTGCGCGCTGGCCGTGGCCTTTGGTTCGGCCACGCAAGACATTGCGCTGGACGCGTTTCGCATTGAGTCCGCAGGCACTGAACGCCAAGCCGCGCTGGCCGCCGCCTACCAAACGGGCTACCGCTTGGCCATGATTTGGGCCGGGGCGGGCGTGTTGTGGATTGCCGCCCGGGCAGAGGTGGCTCCCGCTGTGGGGGCTGCTCTCGGTAGTAGCCTGTACCAAAACGACGCTTGGCAAACCGCCTACCTGGTGATGGCGGCCAGCATGTGGGTGGGCGTGCTCGTCGTGCTGATTTCGCCCGAACCCAAGCGCCACGAACTGCCCCCGGCCAAAAACATCACCGAGTGGTTGCAAGGCGCGCTGGTCGCCCCGTTTGCCGACTTCATCCGCCGCTACCGTTGGCAGGCCGCGCTGATTCTGGCGTTGATCGCCGTCTATCGCATCAGCGATGTGGTGATGGGCATCATGGCCAACCCGTTTTACGTGGACATGGGCTACACCAAGGACGAGGTGGCCGCCGTCACCAAAATCTACGGTGTACTGATGACGCTGCTGGGCGCGTTTATCGGCGGCATCTTGTCCATGCGCCTGGGGGTGATGCGGGTGCTGATGCTGGGCGCGGTGTTGAGTGCGGCCAGCAACCTGCTGTTCGCTTGGCTGGGCACGCGCGGGCATGACGTGGGCGCGCTGATCTTTGTGATCTCTGCCGACAACCTGGCCAGCGGCATCGCCTCGGCCGCCTTCATCGCCTACCTGTCGAGTTTGACCAATGTCAATTACTCGGCCACTCAGTACGCGCTGTTCAGCTCCATGATGCTGCTCTTGCCCAAGTGGTTGGCCGGGTTCTCGGGTCGCTATGTGGACGCCTATGGTTACGGCCACTTCTTTACCGCCACGGCTTGGCTGGGTGTGCCCGTGCTGCTGCTGGTGTGGCTGGCCGCGCGTGGGGCTCAGCGTGGTGGTGCAGGGGAGCCCGGAGGGGGCGGTGGGTACGAGGGTGGGTAAGCCGAAGGATTGGCCGACGGATTGGCAGAGGGGTAGGCCGAGGGAGCAGGCTGTTGGTAGCCCTGGTAATACGGTTGCTGGTAGGTCTGCTGCTGATAAACCGTGCCGGGTTGCACGTAAACCACCCTGGGTTGAACTTGCCGTTGATAGGCCTGCGGCAACTGGTTGCCCTTGGCGTACATGCACTGCTGGTAGGCAATGTCATAAGCCCGCTGCGTGTCCGCTGCCGAACGTGCGCCTTGACCGGCCCCAATCATGGTGCCGGTGATCAAACCCATGCCCGCACCGGTTGCCGTGCCGTGACGACCGCCCAACAAAGAACCCGCCGCTGCACCAATCACGGTGCCCACCACGGCGGAGCCCGCCACGCTTTGCCCGCTGGACTCGCCCGGGGTTTGCCCCCCCACGTTGTTCTGGGCATAGCCCCGGCAGTACTGCTCTTCGGCTGCGAACTGCTCAAAAGGTTTGCCCGGCGGCGGCATCACCGCCACACGCGGTCCCGGGGGCGCATTGACGGCGCAACCCGCCAGCACGGCCAAGGGGAGCAGAAGTAGAGAAAATTTGGCGTTCATTGTGGCGCTCCTGGTGGCGTGGCAGGGACGGCTCGCCAGCCGCCCTCGCAAGTCGCCACATAAGGGTAATAGGTTTGCGATGCGTCACAGAAATGCCAGTATTGGGCCGATGACTGTGGTGCGGCTTGTTGCGGTGCCATCTGTTGCGGGGCATACACCTGCGGCGCTTGGGGAGCTACCACCACTTGCTGCTGCGGCTCGACGTACACGACCGAGGGCTGGTAGGGGTCAGGGTAGGGGTAGATCGGCTGCTGGTACAAGTAGTAGGCCCCCCCCACCACCCACCACCAACCCAAGCGCCCGCCATAGTTGGTGTGCCGCCAGCCGCCGCCGCGCCAGATGTTGACGTCGTGGTGACCAAAGCTGCGGATGTTGCCGCGCCAAGCGGGGCTGCCATGGCCGCGTCCGTCCGCCAAAGCGACCGACGGCAAGACGGCCAACAAGGCCAATCCTGCCAACATGGATTTCAAATAAAGTTTCATGGTGTTTACCTTTGCGATTGCGTGCACCTGCCGCCTGTGGCGATCTGGCACACCCTGAAAGAACGCCTGCCCTCACAGCTTCGTTGACCTAGCATACGCAGCACGGCGCTGCGCACAGGGCTATTTACCTTTCTTTACCTCCTCTTCAGGTGGGTTTGATCCCTTGCGCCGCGCTTTAGTTCATCATGAATGGGGTGCGTTATCGCCCACATCACCCTTGCCGTCCTCACTACACTTACCCCCATGCCCCAACACCTGCTGATGATTGAAGACGACGAGCGCTTGGCCCGCATGGTGAGCGAGTACCTGGGCAATTCAGACTTTGCCGTTCACCACGCCCCCAATGCGCTGGCCGGGCTGGCCAGCTTGCAAGACCCGAGCCATGCGCCCCCCCAACTCATCGTTCTGGACCTGATGCTGCCCGACCTGGACGGTCTGGAAGTGTGCCGCCGCATTCGCGCCCTGCCCAGCGCCTTGGCACGTACACCGATTCTGATGCTCACCGCCAAAGGTGACCCGATGGACCGCGTCATTGGCCTGGAGATGGGCGCGGACGACTACCTGCCCAAGCCCTTTGAACCCCGCGAGCTGCTGGCCCGTATCCGCGCCATTTTGCGCCGCCAGGGCGAGGGCATGAAACCCGAGTTGGCGACACCGCAAACCTTGCGTTTCGGCTCGCTGGAGATTGATCGAGACGCGCGAATGGTCACCGTGGCAGGCCAACTCTGCGAGTTGACCTCCTACCAATTCGACCTGCTGGTGGCTTTGGCCGAAAGGGCCGGGCGTGTGCTGACACGTGACCAGATCATGGAAGCCGTGCGCGGGCGCGAACTCGATGCCTTTGACCGCTCTATCGACGTGCACATGGGGCGCATTCGTGCAGCCATTGAGACCGACCCCAAAATCCCCAAACGCATCCTCACCGTGCGTGGCGTCGGCTACGTCTTTGCACGACAACAACCATGACCCCCACACTTGCCCAGCGCCTGTACCTGCGCATCTGGCTGGCCATTGTGGTGGCGGTGGCGGTGTTGACGTTGCTGTTTGCTTGGCTGTGGCGCTTGGAGATCGAGCATGAGCGCGGCCAGCGGCCCGCGCGCGAAATTACATTGCGCAATGCCAGCGGCGAGCAAATCGGCCACTCCGTCTCGCGCCCCTTGCGGGGCCCCGGTTTGCCGCTTGAGTTTGAAATCAAAACCAATGACGGCCAGACCCTGTTTGTTGAACTGCCGCGCTTGAACCGCCCGCCCCCACGCAGCCCCGTTTGGTGGCGACCGCCGTTTGATTTGGCCTGGCTGCTGGCCCTCATCGCCATGGCCGTTGCGGTGGGCACTTACCCCGTGGTGCGGCGTCTCACCCAGCGGCTCGAAGCCCTGCAACAAGGCGTGCAGAGTTGGGGCGAGGGTGATTTGTCACGTCGTTTGCCTGAAGACGGACAAGACGAGGTTGCCTTTCTAGCGCAACGCTTCAACATTGCCGCCGCCCGCGTGCAAGCGCTGATGACGTCCAACAAAGCTTTGCTGGCCAACGCCTCGCACGAGCTGCGCTCCCCGCTCACCCGCATCCGCATGGGGCTGGAGTTAATGGATAAAACCGAAATCACGCGCAGCATTCATGAGCTAGACGCCTTGATCGACGAGATTTTGTTGGCCAGTCGGCTCGACGCCAGCCCCATCGACGCGCTCAGCCTGCACCCGGTGGATCTGATCGGCCTGTGTGCCGAAGAATGCGCTCAAACGGGGGCGGAACTCAACGTGACCGATGGCTGCACCGCTGTGCTGGTGCAAGGCGAGTCCAAACTGCTGCGCCGTGTGGTGCGCAACTTGCTGGAGAATGCACGCCGCTATGCCGAAGGTGAGGTCACGCTCAGCGTGCGTCAGTACGAAGACCAGGCCATGATCCGTGTGAGCGACCACGGCCCCGGTGTGCCGCCCGATCAACGCGAACGCATCTTCGAGCCCTTCTACCGCTTGTCCGGCGCGTCCGAGCGCGACGGCGGCGTGGGGCTCGGCTTGGCGCTGGTCAAGTCCATCACAGAACGCCACGGTGGCAGCGTGCGCTGCGAAGACCCGTCAACAGGCCAAGGCGCGTGTTTCACCGTGACGCTACCGCTCTCAAACTAACGCCACCCCATCAAAATGGGGCTACCCCCCCCATTTGGGGGATGGTCGAACATCAGCAGACTGGATAAAGTTCCCCCAACTGCTGTCACAGTGATTCGAGATTCCAGCGACCGGCTACCAAAAAGAGTCCAACAGCCACTCGTCAGGAATCCAGGTTTTCCAACGACGTCCCTTCGGGGACTTTTCAAAAGCCACCCGCAAGGGTGGCTTTTTTTTTAGCTGAAGTTGAACCTGCAATCGACCGACTGGCGCCTACCTCGTTGAATAAGGCCAGGCACTGAAACTGCTGGCATGCCTCGATAAAATGCAAGTCATGCGCTTTTGCAAACTGCTCGCCACGTCGGCAGCTACATTTTTGATGGCTGGATGTGCCAATGCCGCGAAGGTTTGCGACGAATTTTATGCTCGGCTGCCGAACGTCAGTCGCAGCTTGTGCGATGCCGCGCAACTCCAGCCCAGTCAGGGGCGTAGCGTTAAAGGCCGGCCGATTTACATGCGGGACGTCCACCCCGAGCCGAGCCAACGGCGGGTTCTGGTGATTGGCGGTATTCATGGCGATGAGCTGTCCGCCTCGTCACTGGCCTTGCACTGGATTCGGCTGGCACAAACGACACCGGCCCAAACCCACTGGCGTTTTGTACCCGCACTCAACCCGGACGGCCTGTTCGAGCGGCCCGCGCGCCGCGTTAACGCCAATGGGGTGGACTTGAACCGAAATTTCCCCACGCCCAACTGGGAGCGCGAGGCCGCGTTTTACTGGGAAGGGCGCGCCCGCAAAGACCCACGCCGCTGGCCCGGCAAGCGACCGTTGAGCGAGCCTGAAACGAAATTCCTGCACGATGAGATGCAACGTTTCAAACCCGATTTGATCGTCAGCATTCACGCACCTTACGGTGTGCTGGATTTTGACGGCCCAGTGGAGCCGCCACAGCGCCTGGGGCGCTTGCGACTTGTGCCCGTGGGGGTGTTCCCCGGCTCATTGGGCAATTACAGCGGCGTTTTCAAAAACGTACCCGTGGTCACCATCGAGCTGCCCAGCGCCACCCTGACCCCGCGCGACGCGGAGATCGAGCGCATGTGGTTCGATCTGCACCGCTGGATGGGTGAGACATTGGCACTCGCTGAGCCCGTTAAATCCATGAGCCGCTGACGCGGCTTTATTTGGCGAATAACCGGGACGGATCCGCAAAAGCCTTGAACTCGATCGCATTGCCGCAGGGGTCGAGAAAAAACATGGTGGCTTGCTCGCCGACCTGACCTTTGAAGCGGATGTGCGGCTCTATCACAAAAGCCGTATTAGCGGCGCGCAGCTTGTTGGCCAGCGCGTCCCACTCGGCCATCGGCAAGACCGCGCCAAAGTGGCGCACCGGCACGTTGTCGCCGTCCACCACGCTGGTGTTGTGGTGACCGGCTTCATGGGGTGAGAGGTGCGCCACGATCTGGTGGCCGTAGAAGTTGAAGTCAATCCAATCGGGTGAGGAACGGCCTTCCGGGCAGCCCAGCAAGTCGCCATAAAAGGCGCGCGCTTTGGCCAGAGAAGTCACGGGAAACGCCAGATGAAATGGGGCCAGTGGAGCAGCGGTGGTGGTCATAAAAAGTGCCTTGTGGAGCGCCGTATTTTAGTGAGCGGTCGGATGCTTGTGAGGCGCCTCAATGCTCAGGCTGGCCACAAAATTGGCTTGCTCTGACTTGCGCGCGTAGCCCAAGGGGTTGGCCACCACGCGGCAACCTTGGCTCACATAGTCGCTAGGGCAATGCAGGTGGCCGTGCAGCCACAGGCTGGCCTGGGGCAAGAGTTCATCCAGCGCGTTGCAAAAACCGGCCGTGCCAGGTGTTAAGCCATAGCGGGGATCAGCGCTGCGCAAGCTGGGGGCAAAGTGGGTGATGACCACGGTTGTGCCGTCAAACGGCGTGGCCAGCGCGGCACGCAGCCAGGCTTGGCAGACCAGAGATTGTTCGCGCACCTGCTCGGCCAACAGGGGCTGGCCGTGGCGGGTGGTGAGGGCTTTGCGCAGGTAATAGTTGGCGGCGCGAAAGGCTTTGTCGCGAGCCTTGAGTAGCGGCGTCAAGGACGCGCCGGGCGCATCTGCTGGCGGATTGAGTGCGTCAAAGTCAGTCCACAGCGTGGTGCCGATGAAGCGCACCGGGGGCATTGCATTCAGCACTGAGTTGTGTTCGGACGCGGCGTTGAACAGTTCAGCCGAAGTGATGACCCCGCGCTCCAAAAACACAATGCCCAGTCGCGCGCAGGTCGCACGTAGGCGCTCGTGCGCCCGGTCGAAGTCTTGCGTGTCGTACTCGTGGTTGCCGGGCACGAAGAGCACCGGCACAGGCCAGCCGTGCATGGGGGAAAAACGCGCCAAGCCAAAGTCGGCGTCTTGCAGCAGCGAGCCGTTTTGGTAAGAACCGATGTCGCCCGCCAGCACCAACACGTCGGCATCCGGTGCGGGCATGGGCACAAAGTGGGGGTGCACTTCGAGGTGCAGGTCGGACAGAAGTTGGATTTTCACCCGGCTATTGTGGCTTTGTGGGCAGTTGAGCGATCACGCCGCGCAACCAGGCGTGGGCGCTGTCGTGTTGCAGGCGGCGGTGCCACAGCGCATCGACGTGGACGGCGGGCACCGCAAAGGGCAGCTCGCGCAGGACGAGCTGCTCGGCAAAGCCGGTGACGCTGACGAAATGGCGCGGCAGTACCGTCAGCAGTTTCGAGCTGGCCACCACGCGGCCTGCGGTGAAAAACTGATTGACGGTGAGCACGATTTGCCGCTTGCGCCCCAGGCCCGCCAAGGCCTCGTCAATGAAGCCAAAAGGGCGACCCGAAAAGCTGACCAGCAGATGGCGTGCGGCGCAAAAACGCTCCAGCGTCAGCGGCTCGTGGGCCAAGGGGTGGTCATGCTGCATGACGCAGACGTAGTCGCTGTCGTACAGGCGCTGGTGCTGGTAGGGGGCCGCGTCGCCTGATTGCGTTTGGGCGGTCAGGCTGGCCAACACGGCGGGGAAGTAACCGATGGCCAAGTCCGCCTGTTCGTCCTCCAACAGACGTCGCGGGTCACGCGTGGTCAGGGGCACGACGCGCAGGGCGACGCCGGGCGCGTCACGGTCCATCACAGCCACCAGCCCCGGCATTAACTCGGCGGCAGTGGCGTCGGCCATGGTCAACACAAAGGTGGTTGTGGCGCTGGCGGCTACAAAGGGGCTGGGGGATAACGAGGCCTGCAACTGGCGCAGCGCCTCTTGCACGGTAGGCCACAGCGCCTGCGCGCGCGGGGTGGGCACTAGGCCTTGGCCACTGCGACGCAGCAAATCATCGCCCAAAGTCTCACGCAGGCGACGAATAGCATTGCTCACTGCGGGCTGAGTGAGCGCCAGCTTAGCCGCCGCTTTAGTCAGACTGCGCTCGCTCATAACTGCATCAAAAACGCGCAAAAGGTTCAAGTCCAGCGTTCGAAAATTCACAAGGTTCATAGGGCATTTGATTTAATTCATCACCATTGTGAATGTTATACATCATCAATCTAAAGTTGAGTCGCACGAGGGAAAACCCTATGATTCTTCCATGCCATCCATTTTGGTGGTGCTTTTGAAGAGAGGAATCCATCATGACCCGTTTTGTCCATATCGATTACCCCACCAGTCACCCCGGCGTTAACCGCTTTGAAAACGCTGTAGCCTTGGCCTCCCGTGTTCGCCAAGGCTTTAACAGCACCCGTGGCCTGTCGTCTATGTTGTTGGCCGCCATGGTCTCGGCCTTGTTGGTGGTGGCCGATCAGGTGGTTGACACCTGGGCCGATGGCCATTTGATGGCCGCTTGGGTGCTGATGTGGGCGCTTGGTTTTGCCGCACTGGCCTTGCTGGCCACCCCCTCGCGTGCGTTGGTGATGCGCGCCCTGAGCGCGGTGAACCGCTGGCTCATGGACACCTCCCGCGCCCGCGCTGATGCCCGGATGTGGGCGATTGCTGAGCAAGACCACCGCGTGATGGCTGACCTGCATGCCGCCCAAACACGCGCGCAGCGTCTGAGCCGCGTGGGTTGGTAAGCCTCTTCCCTTGACATAAAAAAGGCACCCAAAGGTGCCTTTTTTTTGAGCGATTTAAAGAATCGGCGTTAGGTCAAAACCTCACCAACCCAACGCCTCATCCAGCACTTCAACCCAATGCCTGACCGGCGTCGCCGTGCCGCTTTGCAGGTGGGTGATGCAGCCGATATTGGCTGAGACGATGACCTCGGGCTGCATTTCGCTCAGATTGCCCAGCTTACGGTCGCGCAACTGGTAGGCGATGTCGGGGTTGAGGACTGAGTAGGTGCCTGCGGAGCCGCAGCAGAGGTGGGCTTCGTTGGTGCTGATCTTCACGTCAAAGCCCAGCTCGCCTAGATGTTTCTCAACGCCACCGCGCAATTGCTGGCCGTGTTGCAGGGTGCAGGGGGGGTGGAAGGCGAGTTTCGGGGCTTTTTGTGTGAGCCCTTCGACAAGCTCAGGGCGAACGGAGCGAAGTGTGGCGACCAGCTCGGGCAGCAACTCGCTCAGGTCTTTCGTCAACTCGCTGATGCGTGCGGCTTTGGCGGCGTAGAGGGGGTCGTCTTGGAGGGTGTGGCCGTACTCTTTGACAGTGACGCCGCAGCCGGAGGCGTTCATGATGATGGCCTCTACCGTATTGGTGGCGTCAGGTGAGGCCGCTTGCACATGCGGCCACCAGGCGTCGATGTTGGCCCGCATCTGGGCTTTGCCGCCCTCGTGGTCATTGAGGTGAAACTTGACGGCACCACAGCATCCGGCCTGGGGCGCGATGACGGTCTGGATGCCCGCTGCGTCCAGCACGCGCGCGGTGGCGCTGTTGATGTTGGGCATCATGGCCGGCTGCACGCAACCGGCCAGCATCAGCACCTTGCGGGCGTGCGTGCGCGTGGGCCAGGCGCCTGCGTTTTGCGGGGCGGGTACTTTGTTTTTCAGGGCTTGCGGTAACAGGCCGCGTACGAGTTGGCCCATCTTCATGGCGGGGGCAAACAGGGGCGAGGTCAGGCCTTCTTTGAGCGCCCAGCGCAACGCGCGTTCACCCACAGGGCGCTCGACTTTGGCGTCCACCAGCTTGCGGCCAATGTCCACCAGATGGCCGTAGTCCACGCCGGAGGGGCAGGTGGTTTCGCAGTTACGGCAGGTCAGGCAGCGGTCCAGGTGGAGTTGGGTTTTGCGCGTGGGGGCAACGCCTTCCAGCACTTGCTTCATCAGGTAGATGCGTCCGCGCGGGCCGTCCAGCTCGTCGCCCAGCAACTGGTAGGTGGGGCAGGTGGCGGTGCAAAAGCCGCAGTGCACGCACTTGCGCAGAATGGCTTCGGCGGCTTGACCGTCTGCGGTGTTTTTGTATTCGGGGGCGAGGTTGGTTTGCATGGTGAGACTTTGCGGGACAGGCCGAAGCGTAGCGCTGTCCTCAACGGATTAAGGCGCGGAAAACATGCGGCCCGGGTTGAAGATGCCTGCGGGGTCGAATTGCTTTTTGAGCTCGCGGTGGATGCGGTCTAGCGGCGAGGCCAGCGGCGCGAATACACCGACGCTTTTGTCAGCCTCCTGCGCGGTGCGGAACAGGCTGGCGTGGCCACCGGCGGCAAGTGCTGTAGCACGCAGACGCGGGGCCTGCGAGGCCGGGGCCCAGACCCAGCGCTGGCCGCCATGCCACTCCACCAACTGGGGCCAGGGCAAGTCGAGCACCGGCGCGGTTTGCGCCACGCTCAGACGCCACAGGCCCATATCGGACGAGGGTGGGCGGGTGAAGAAGGGGAGATGCATCTCGCGGCAGGTCTGCCACGCGGTGCTGGCCAAGCTGTTGTCCAGGCGCTCGGCGCTCAGGTTTTGCGTCATCTTGTGGCACGCCGACTCCACCGCCGCCACTGCCCCGCGCAAGCGCACGCAGAGCAGCTCGCGTTGCCCCAAGTCTGAATGTTCATGCACCCAGCAACTGGCGTTGAGCGGCAAGGGCTGTGCGCCCCAGCGGTGCAGTTGCGCCAGGGCTTGGGCCTGGTCAATTTCAAACACCAAGGTCGCCTCCGCTGGTGCCACCGGCAGCACTTTGAGCGAGACTTCGGTGATCAGCCCCAGCGTGCCCATAGAGCCCGCCAGCAAACGCGAGACGTCATAGCCCGCCACGTTTTTCATGACCTGGCCGCCGAAGGTGAGCAATTCGCCTTGGCCATTGAGCAGCACCGCGCCCAGCACGTAGTCACGCACAGCGCCCACGCTGGCGCGTGCCGGGCCGCTCAGGCCCGCAGCGACCATGCCCCCGACCGTTGCGGTGCTCTTGGAGGCGGCGTTGAAATGCGGCGGCTCAAAGGGCAGGCACTGGCCTTTTTCAGCCAGTGCGGCTTCCAGTTCGGCCAGGGGTGTGCCCGCGCGCGCAGTGACGACCAGCTCGCTGGGCTCGTAGCTCACAATGCCGCTGTGGGCACGCGTGTCCAGCAGTTCGCCTTGCATCAATTGGCCATAAAAATCTTTGCTGCCCCCGCCGCGAATGCGCAGGGGCGTGTGGTCGGTCGCGGCGGCGCGGATGCGCTCGGCCCAGTGTTGCAGAGTGGTGTCCATGGCTTGATTTTAGGAGGGCACAGCAGGTTTGAGTTTCACGCGGCGTCTTCAACCCGAATGCTCATCACTTCGGACATCGACTCACCCGGCTGCAACACGCGCAGGCCCAGTTCATCGGCCGTGAAGCGACCCGTCGCCATCAAATTGACCGCGTTGTTGGCGTGGCTGACCGGCTCGATGGCCACGTAGTCCCGCGTGGGATGGGTATAGACCACCAAGCGCTTGAGGCTGGAGGCCACACGGATGCGCAACAGCGCATCGCTCAGCAGCGCGTCGCCTTGCCAGCCTTCATAGCAGTGGTCTACGTCCAAGCGGGTGCAGTCGGTGTTCAACCCCAGGTCGGGCAGCCGCTGCGTGGGCAACTTGTCCGCGCCCATCTCCCAGCGCCCGCTGGCGGCAAAGTGCAGATGCGTGCTGGCGCGTTTGACGAAATAAGGATGCCAGCCCAGGCCCGCCGGTGCGGGGGTGCTGGACTGGTTGGTCATGCTCAGGGTGAGCTCCAACGCACCCTCGCTCAAGCGAAAGGCTTGCGAGGTGTCAAAGGCAAAGGGCCAGGCTGCGTCGGCCTTGTGCTCATAAGACAACAGCGCGAATTGATCGGACTCGTCCAGCACCTGCCAGGGGCGCTGCCAGCCCACACCGTGGATGGCGTGGGGTTCGGCTGCGTTGTTTTGCACCAGGGGATGGCTGGTGCCAGCCCACACCAATTTGGCTTGAGCCAGCCGGTTAGAAAACGGAACGAGCGGGTAGCTGCCCGCAAGACGCGCTGACGTCAGCGCAGGCCCGGCAGTCGAGCGCAGCACCGGCACATCACCCCACCACAAGCCCGCCATGCAGCCACCCAGATCGGGTCTCAGGTCGCAGCGCAGGGGGCCGCATTGGAGTTGAAGTGAAGTGGTCATGCTTGAGTCAGCGTCATGCCCGTCAGGGCGAAAAAACAGGGATGAGCGTGTGTGGGCATTCTAGAGGCTCACAAGAAAAAACCCGCAAGCACCGAAGCACTTGCGGGTTTGACATGACCCCTGCGGGCCATGCGTTGGCTTAAGAGTGGTAAGCCGTCTCGCCGTGCGAAGCGATATCAAGGCCTTCACGCTCTTCGTCGGCGCTGACACGCAGACCAATCGTCAAGTCCACCAGCTTGTAGGCCACATAAGACACCACACCCGACCAGACGATGGTGATCAGCACGGCCTTGGCCTGGATCCACACCTGTGCGGCAATGGAGTAGTCCGCCTGAGCCACCATGCTGGCCGTGACCCAGTCACCCACAAAGCTGGGGCCACCGAGAGCGGGCGAGTTGAACACGCCGGTCAGCAAAGCGCCGACGATACCGCCGACACCGTGCACGCCGAACACGTCGAGCGAGTCGTCAGCACCCAGCATCTTCTTGAGGCCGTTAACGCCCCACAGGCAGACGAAACCAGCCACCACGCCGATCACCAATGCACCACCGACGCCCACATTGCCTGCGGCTGGGGTGATGGCGACCAGACCGGCCACCGCACCCGAAGCAGCACCCAACATGGAGGCCTTGCCGCGCATCAGCGCCTCACCCAGACACCAGGCCAACACAGCCGCAGCGGTTGCACCAAAGGTGTTGATGAAGGCCAGGGCCGCAAAGCCATTGGCTTCCAGCGCCGAGCCTGCGTTGAAGCCAAACCAACCCACCCACAGCAGCGACGCACCGACCATGGTCATGGTCAGGTTGTGCGGTGCCATGGACTCTTTGCCGTAGCCGATGCGTTTGCCCAGCATGAAAGCACCCACCAAGCCAGCGACAGCGGCGTTGATGTGCACCACCGTACCGCCTGCGAAGTCGAGCGCACCCATTTGCCAGATGTAGCCCGCAGTGCTGTTGACTTTGTCAACCACTTCTTTACTCAGGTAAGCATCAGGGCCGGCCCAGAACCACACCATGTGGGCAATCGGGGCGTAGCTGAAGGTGAACCACAGCACCATGAAGGCCAGCACGGCAGAGAACTTCATGCGCTCGGCGAACGCGCCCACAATCAATGCGCCGGTGATGCCAGCGAACGTGGCCTGGAAAGCGGCAAACACGATCTCAGGAATGACCACGCCTTTGCTGAAGGTCGCTGCGTTGGCAAACGTGCCCGCCGCGTTGTCCCAAATGCCCTTCATGAACAGACGATCAAAGCCACCAAAGAAAGCGCCGCCTTCGGTGAACGCCAAGCTGTAGCCATAGATGAACCACAGCACCACGATCAGCGAGAAGGAGACCATGACTTGCATCAGCACGGACAGCATGTTTTTGCTGCGCACCAAACCGCCATAGAACAGCGCCAAGCCGGGGATGGCCATCAAGATGACCAACAGGGTGGAGACCATCATCCAGGCGGTGTCGCCTTTGTTGGGCACCAGGACGGGTGCAGAAGCATCAGCCGCTGGTGCGGCAGCGGGTGCAGCCACAGCAGCAGCCGGAGCAGCAGCTTCAGCCGGTTTGGCTTCAGCAGGGGCCGAGGCGGCGGGGGCGGCAGCGGGGGCCTGGGCCATGGCAGCAGTGCCACCGACCAGCAAGCTCAATCCCAACGCGAGGGAAACGAGAAGTTTTTTCATTTTTAAGTTCTCTTGATTATTTAGAGGGCTTCTTTGCCGGTCTCGCCGGTACGAATGCGCACCACCTGCTCCAGGTTGTACACAAAAATCTTGCCATCGCCAATCTTGCCAGTGCGCGCAGCACCTTCGACGGCTTCAATGACGCGGTCCACCAGGGCGTCATCGATCGCGGCTTCGATCTTGACCTTGGGCAAAAAGTCCACCACGTACTCTGCACCACGGTACAGCTCGGTATGGCCTTTTTGACGACCGAAGCCTTTGACTTCGGTCACGGTGATGCCCTGCACGCCGATGGCCGAGAGGGCTTCACGCACCTCGTCGAGCTTGAACGGTTTGATGATGGCGGTGACAAGTTTCATGTTTTCTCCTTGGGAGTTGAGTCGTTGGACTTAGAAGCTGTATTTCACGCCCACGACAGCGGCATTGCTACCCAGGAAGCGGTTCAAGTTGCTGTTGTTGGCAATGGGGGTGGTTTGGTAGAAGCCACGGTCTTTGGCATCGGTGCCCACAGCCGCCAGAGTTGCTGACCAGCCATTGCCAAAGTCTTTGGCCAGGGTCAACGAGTAATCGGTGTAATTGGCGGCTGAGCCGTCAGTCACAGCAGGAACGCCCACAGCGCCAGCAAAGTTCTGGTTCGGCACGGTTTGACGACCGATATGCGGGGTCAGTGTGTAGCCATTGCCGAGGTCAAAGTTGGCAGCCAGTTCCATATAGCGGCTGCCATTGGAGTTCAAGTTACCCAGGAAATCGCCCATGCTTTGCGAGTACTTGAAGCTGATGATGTTGTAAGACAGACCCACATAGAACTCGTTTGTGTCAGCTTTAGAGAATCCACCGAAACCAGGCGTACCCGCAGCGCCGGAGTTGTTGCCTGGGTACATGTAAGCGATCACGCCAAGGTCATAACCCAGACCCGGCATGATTTCGCCTTTGTAGCCACCATACAGATCAACTTCATAATCGCCTTGGGTTGCAGCGTTGAAATCTTTGACCCAGTTCACATTGCTGGCCCAAGCGCCTAAATACACACCACTCTTGTGTGCGAAATCAACGCCGCCTTGAATAGCGGGCTTGCCAGAGGTCTGCTCAATGCCACGGAAGCGGTACTGGCTCACGACACCCACGTTGTAAGCGAGCGTGTAATCAGGCACGGGGGCGGCAGCTTGGGCCAGGGCGGCGGTGCTGGCGATCAGGGCCAGGGCGGCCAGGGCGGTTTTAGACTTCAGGTTCATTAGAAATACTCCAAGTTTCAAGTTAAAAAAACGGTTTTATCGAAGACACGGCAATAGATGCACAAACTATGCCAATCAAATTCTTTTCAACTTTATGCCAAGTCATTCCCCCAAAGTAAGGGTTTTCCGCTAATATGGCTGTACAAATACACAGCCTGCATTGTTATGGTGCGCTAAGTGCACCAATCACCGAAGAGTGATGCACCTTTTTGGAGGAATCCCCCATGAGCCTTTCTTTGGTGCAAAGCCGAGCCCTGCTGGGGCTGGACGCCGCCGCCGTCACCGTCGAGGTGCATCTGGCCAACGGTCTGCCCAGCTTCACGCTGGTGGGGCTGGCGGACGTGGAGGTGAAAGAAGCGCGCGAGCGGGTGCGCTCAGCCATTCAGAACGCGGGTTTGGAATTTCCCAATAACAAACGCATCACCGTCAACTTGGCGCCCGCCGATCTACCCAAAGACTCGGGCCGCTTTGACCTGCCCATCGCCCTGGGCATTTTGGCCGCCAGTGGGCAGATTGACACCACGCGGTTGGCCGGTCATGAGTTCGCGGGGGAGCTGTCGCTCTCCGGCGAATTGCGCCCGGTGCGCGGCGCGCTGGCCATGGCGTTGGCCCTGCACCAGGGTCAGGTGCTCACGCGTTTGGTGTTGCCACCGGGCAGCGCCGAAGAAGCCGCGCTCGTGCCCGACGCCCAGGTGTATCGGGCTCGCCATTTGCTGGACGTGGTGCAGCAGTTCTTGCCCGCCAGCTCAGACGCCGAACCGCTGCCCCCCAGCGAGGGCTGGTCGCGCATCGCCAGCACCCCGCCCAACACCCATGCCCACTACGCCGACCTGAGCGATGTGAAGGGCCAAACCGGGGCCAAACGTGCCCTGGAAATTGCGGCCGCCGGGGGCCACAGCCTGCTGCTCAGCGGCCCGCCGGGCTCGGGCAAGTCCATGCTGGCGCAGCGCTTTGCCGGGCTGCTGCCTGCCATGTCCACGCTAGAAGCCTTGCAGAGTGCCGCCATCTCCAGCCTGGGTGGACGCTTTGCCATGGCGCACTGGGGCCAGCGCCCCACCGCCAGCCCGCACCACACGGCCAGCGCCGTGGCCTTGGTGGGGGGCGGCTCGCCGCCGCGTCCCGGTGAAATTTCTTTGGCACACCACGGCGTGCTTTTTCTGGACGAGCTGCCCGAGTTCCCCCGCTCGGCGCTAGAGGCGCTGCGTGAGCCACTGGAGACCGGCCACATCACCATCTCGCGCGCCGCACGGCGGGCCGAGTTCCCTGCCCGCTTCCAGCTGGTGGCCGCCATGAACCCCTGCCCCTGCGGCTACCTGGGCGCGTCCCAGCGCGCTTGCCGCTGCACGCCCGACCAAGTCCACCGCTACCAGGGGCGCTTGAGCGGCCCACTGCTAGACCGCATTGACCTGCACGTCAGCGTGTCGGCCCTGCCTGCGGATGAGTTGCTGCAAGCCGTGCCGGGTGAGCCCACGGCGGACATTCGTGAGCGCTGCCACGCCGCCCGTGGCCGTGCACTAGCGCGCCAAGGTAAAACCAACCAAGCCCTGGCCGGCCAAGAGATTGACGAGCACGCCGCGCTGGACGACGCCGCACTCAAGTTCCTCCACATCGCCGCCACCCGCCTGGCCTGGTCGGCCCGTGGCACGCACCGCACGCTCAAGGTGGCGCGCACCATTGCCGATCTGGCCAGCTCTGAGCACATCACCGTGGCGCACTTGGCTGAGGCCATGCAGTACCGACCTATGGCGCGCAACGCTTAGCGTTCACTCACATCAAAGGCAAGCGTTCCGCCAACACACGCGGAGCGATGCCGGGCGACAGACGTGACGCCTCGACCACATCCACGCGGAACGGCAAGTCACTGGCTTCAAACGCATCGGCCAAATCGGCACGGGCGCGCCAGTCCAACGCTTGAGGGGCGTCAATCAAGAGGTCAAGGTCTGAGAAAGGCCGTGCCTGGCCCGTGGCACGGGAGCCAAAAACCCAGGCATGTACATCGTGGTCGCCGACTGGCCACTGCAATACGCGGCTCAAAATATCGCGCACTGCTTGGGCCTGTTCGGGGCTCAAAAAAATGCCGCTACGGTTGCCCATAGATGCTGTGCTCATCAGGCGTCCCCAGGTGCGGGCGTGGTATCGGGTGATGGCGCGGTCATCACATGCAGATGCGCCAGCAACTTGTGGGCTTCTTCAGCAAAGGCCAAGGCCCCCAGCGCCACCGCTTGGGCGCGTTCTTCGTCGTAGGCGTGGCTGGTGCCGTTGCGCAGATCACGCCAACGCCGCCAAGCATCCAGTGACATGGGAAAACCTGCGTCCATAGCGCGGCGAATCAGGTCGTTAAAGCTCAAATCGCGAACCAAATCAGCAGACTCCGCACGTTCAATCAACACCCTGCGCGCAGCACGCACAGACAGCTCGTAGCTGAATTCAAAGCTTTGAATCACAGAGGAACGCAAATGAGGTTTGAGTGGGTCACCCTCTGCTCTTTCTTGCCAAAACGTAATGGCTTCGCTGAGCTGCGCCAAGGCTTTGCGCAGCGTGTTCAGGTCAATGGGTGCGGCAGTCATGGCGTCATGGTAGCAGTGGTTGGGCTTGATGTCCGCTTCAGCGCTCACGCCAAATGCATAAACGCATCACGCCGTTTCAGCACCTGGGCGAAGGCCCAACCCATAGCGAACATGAGCGCAGCGCTCAGGGCAATCACCCAGGACGAGCCAATGCGCCCGATGAGGGCTGCTGCCAGCAGCACGCCGACGGATTGCCCTGTGAACAGGGCCATGGCAAACAGCGACACTGCCGTGCCGCGGGCGGCCGGGGCCATTTGCGTGGCATTGATCTGCATGGTGTTGTGAAACATGAAGAAACCAAAGCCCGCCACCGGACTGGCCAGTGCCGCAGGTACCCAGTGTGGCGTGAAGGCCAGCACCAAGCACGACAAACCGAGCAAACCCACGCCACCGACCACCAGCCCCGGCTCACCCAAACGCGCAATCAAGTGTCGCGCCACGGCCATATAGACCATGCCGCCCAGCCCAAACAGCGCCACAATGGCCCCGGCGGCTGAGAGTGACACGCCCAGCTCATGGTGCAAATGCGAAGGCCAGATGGCCATCACCCCAAAGCCCACCGCGCCCTCCACCAAGGCCACCGTCAACACGATGCGAGACCAACCGCCGGTCAGAATCATCAGCGCCTGCTTTACAAAACCGGGTCGCACCACGGGCTCGACGTCAACAGCGGGTGCGGCGTCGGCTTGCTGGCGTTGCCACTCCAACCAGAGCAAAGTGCCGACGACGGCAAACAACAGCGCCATACCCGCAAAGGCCCAGCGCCAACCCACAAAGTCAGTGAACAGGCCACCCACCAGTTGCCCGCCCGCAATGCCCAGCGTGGTACCCAATCCCACCCGCGCCAGCGTGGCTTGGCGGTGCTCGTAGTCCACCACGTCACCAATCCACGCCATGGACAGCGGAATGATGGCCGCTGCACCCAGCGCCACCAAAATGCGTGCGAACAGCAGCATGTTCAGGCTGGCCGCAAACACCGCTACGGCACTGCCCACGCTGCACGCCAAGGTGGCCAGCGCGACGATGCGGAACTTGCCCTTGCGGTCACCCAGCGGGCCGTAAACCAGTTGCGACAGGCCATAGACCACGGCAAAAAAAGACACCACTTGCGCTGCCTGCGTGAGCGAAACCGAGAACTCGCGCGCCAGCTCGGGCAGCATGGCGTCACACACGCGCTGCGCCACCATGCTGGCGAAGGTGGCAAAGGACAACAGTAAGACGGAGCGTTGCGTAGCGGCGGAAAGATGGGTCATGCGAATGGGGGTCAATGAACAGGCGAATCAACGGTCGGCTCATCATAATCGGCGCATGTCTCACACCCCTGCTGTTGCCCACCCTGCTACGCCTGTTCCCGCGTCTCGTCTGATCGGCTGGCTCTCGCTGGCGCAGCTCATCACCTGGGGCAGTGTGTTCTACACCTTTGCGCTGCTGATGGCACCCATCGAACGCGAGCTGGGCCTGAGCCGCGCGCAAGCCTCTCTCGGTTTCAGTTTGGCCCTGCTGGCCGAGGGGCTGCTGGCCTACCCGGTGGGGCGCTGGATTGACCAGGGCCATGAGCGCGTGGTGATGACGGGCGGCTCGCTCTTGGTGGGTGCATGTCTGCTGCTGCACAGCGGCATCAACAGCGCCCTGGGCTTTTACGCGGTGTGGCTCGGCCTGGGCGCAGGTCTAGCAGCCACGCTTTACCCGCCTGCATTTGCGGTACTCACACGGCGCTACCCACATAACTACCGGCGCGCCATCATCACGCTGACTTTTTTAGGCGGGTTGGCTAGCACCGTCTTCATTCCTTTGTCGGCCTGGTTGATCGCCACCCTGGGCTGGCGCCATGCGCTGTGGGTACTGGCGGCGATGCATCTGTTTCTTTGCGCGCCGCTGCACGCCTGGCTGCTGCGCCATGCACCTGCTGCTGGACAGTCAGCACTCAACGCATCGAACGCGCCGCCCACAAGACGCGCCAAGACGCCGCGCACCGCGCTGGGGCAACACCTGTGGAGCGCCCCTTTTATGTTGATCGGCGTCTTCATTGTGCTGCTGATGGCCGCCACCGCCGCCTTGCCCGCGCACCTGGTGAGCCTGCTGCGGGAAAACCAGTTGCCCGAGGCTTGGGTGCTGACCACCGTGGCCAGCATCGGCATTTTGCAAGTACTGGGCCGAGCTTTGATGTATTTCTTTGAACACCATGTGGATTTGCACCAGGTCAACCGCCTCGTCCCCACTTTGATTCCGCTGGGCTTGGCCGCGCTCTTGATCGCACCGATGTGGGAGAGTGCCCACGCCTTTGGGGTGCTTCTGTTTGTGCTCTTGTATGGCCTGGGCAATGGCATGCTCACCATCGTCAAAGGCACAGCCGTGGCCGAGTACATCAACCGGGAACACGTGGCCACACTCAACGGCGCGCTCGGTCTGCCCACGGCGCTGGCACGCGCCGCCGCACCGCTGCTCATGGGTGGGTTGTGGAGCCCCGCCTTGGGCTACACCGCAGGCCTGTGGCTTTTGCTGATCATCAGCGTGTTGGGTGTGGCCGCGTTGATGCTGGCGCAGCGCCTGGCAACGCGGGGTTAAATCAATTAGCTTGGCGCAGCGTTTCGCCCTCGACGATCACTTTGGCACCGACCGAGGCTGGCGTGGCCTGCTCAAAGCTGCGTGTGCTGCCGTTATCCATGCGCACCTCGATTTGGTACACAGTTTCTTTCTTCATTTTTTTCTCGACCGCATTGCCTGCGAAGCCACCGCCAATCGCCCCCAAGATCGTGGCAATGGTTTTGCCGTCGCCGCCACCCACTTGGTTGCCCAACACGCCGCCAATCACGCCACCAGCCAGCGCACCCGTGCCGCTACCTGCGCCATCGTGCTGGATCGGTGTGACGCTGGTGACCGTGCCGCAACTCAGGCAAACCGGCTTGGGCGGAGGTGGTGCGAGAACTTGCGGGACTTGCGCCACGGACGCGCCAGCGGCAGCAGGCCCGGCTACGGGCGCGTTAGTCTGCATCGAACTGGGGGCGAATTTGGGGGCCACGTGGGCCGGTTTCGCGGCGGCCTTTTTCTCCACAAGGGGTGAGCCGTCTTTTTTCTCAGTCAGCACCGGGCTGGGCGTCGCTGTGGCGGGTGTCGTGGGGACAGGCGCGGGCGTCACCACCAGCGCCGGGACGGCAGCCACGCCAGACGCCACGGGCTGGGTCGGCCCGCGCATCAGGTAGCCGCCCATGCCAACCACAGTGGCACCCAGGACGGCCACCACGGCCCATAGGGCTTTGTTACCGCTGGCAGCGGCAGGAGGGGTGAGAGGTGAAGTGTCAGGTGAGCGGCTCATTTTTGTTTCCTTTCAGGCGTCTGTGGGCCAATGCCAGAGACGTTCCAGATATATCAACGCCCCGCACCGCTAAAAGTAAACAAAGCCCGCGTTCATTACAAGCCGCTCAGGTAACACTTCGTAAGGCCGTAAGGCAAGCGTGATGAATCTCACAAATTGGGGGCCAGCAACCGCTGCAACAGGGCCTCGTCCACGCCGCGCCGCTGGGCCTGGTCTTTGAGTTGGTCTTCGCCAATCTTGCCCACGTTGAAGTAGGTGCTTTGCGGGTGCGCGAGGTAAAAACCGCTGACACTGGCCGCAGGCGTCATGGCCAAACTCTCGGTCAAGCCCATGCCAATCTCGCCGCATTGCAGCAGTTCGAACATGTCTTTTTTAACGCTGTGGTCCGGGCAGGCCGGGTAGCCCGGTGCGGGGCGAATGCCTTGGTACTTTTCGGCAATCATGTCTTCGTTGCTCAACGCTTCATCGGCGGCATAGCCCCACAGATCGGTGCGCACGCGGTGGTGCAGGCACTCGGCGAAAGCCTCGGCCAGCCGGTCGGCCAATGCTTTGAGCATGATGGCGGAATAGTCATCGTGGTTGGCCATGAACTGCTGCTCTTTTTTCTCAGTGCCCAGGCCTGCCGTCACGGCGAATACGCCCACATAGTCATTGCCCAAGCCTTTCGGGGCGACGAAATCAGACAAGCAGCGGCTGGGCCGCATCACACCGTCAATCACCTGCTTTTCGGTCTGCTGGCGCATGCCGTGCCAGGTTAGCGCCACGGTGCTGCGGCTTTCGTCGGTGTAGAGCTCGATGTCGTCGTCATTCACGCTATTGGCCGGGTACAGGCCCATCACGGCATTGGCGCTCAGCCAGCGGCCTTCGATCAGGCGCTTGAGCATGGCCTGCCCATCGGCCAACACGCGCACGGCCTCGGCCCCCACCACCTCGTCTTTCAAAATGGCGGGGAAGGGGCCAGCCAAATCCCAGGTCTGGAAGAACGGGCCCCAGTCGATGAATTTGGC